>NZ_LXHX01000109.1:0-36566 GCF_001649495.1 Emticicia sp. MM
CGTTCGACCCACGTAAATACTTAGAATATCGTTTATTCTGGCCTTATTCTTCGGGTATCCCTGGGCAATGGATGAGCCACCAAATTGATACAGTTCACTGGTTCTCTGGCTTGCCACACCCACGTAGTGTAGTTGCCAACGGTGGAATTTACCAATGGAAAGATGGCCGTACAAACGCCGATACGCTAACAGTAGTATTCGATTACGGCCCATTAAACGACCCTTCTACTGGCTTCCAAGTACAATTCACAAGTCGTTTCTCAAACGCTGCGGGAGATACCAAAGAATTATACTACTCAAATGGCGGGATGATTAACCTCGACACCAACGAGATTTCGGATACTGGTGGCTTACGTGAGCGTGAAGCATCAGCAATGGGTTTGAAAGCTAACTTATTGCCAAAAATCAAACTTGAAGGACAAAAAGTTGAGTCAGGTGCAAACACTGGTGGCGACCCACTAACGTTCAACCACATCAAAAACTGGATGGAATGTGTACGTAGCCGCAAAACGCCTCATGCTCCAATCGAAGCGGGATATTCGCACTCAATCGCTACCATCATGTCGAATGCAGCTTACCGCACTGGCTTGAAAGTAACGTTTGATACAAAAACACAAGAAGTATTGGCTGGCGGAAAACCGTTTAAGTATTAAGAATAAATAAGGAAGTCTTCGAACTGGGCGTTCCCCTCAAAGCGAAGACTTCCTTCAATTTTACTTCCTCAATTCCCTCTTCAAAATCTTCCCAGAAGCCCCCATTGGTAAGCTACTCATAAATTCTACTACACGAGGATATTTATAGGATGCAATGCGTTCTTTTGTCCAAACAATTAATTCTTGTTCCGTTATTTGAGCATCGGGTTTTAGCACCACGCAAGCCTTTATTTCTTCACCATATTCGTCGCTTGGTACGCCAATTACGGCCACCATCGAAATGGCCGAATGTTGCATCATTACTTCTTCTACTTCTCGTGGATATACATTGAAGCCCCCACGAATAATCATGTCTTTGGTGCGGTCAACGATAAAATAATACCCATCATCATCTCTGATGGCAATATCACCCGAATGTAACCAACCATTTTTAATACTCTCAGCAGTAGCATCAGGGCGTTTATAATAACCTTTCGTAACGTTATGCCCACGGTAGCACAACTCACCTTTTTCGTTTGCTCCGAGTTCGTTACCGTTTTCATCTTTTATACAAACCTCCACTCCCCAAACTGGCGTTCCGACCGAACCTGGCTTACGCACACGGTCTGGGTGATTGAAGGTAACCACTGGCGAACCTTCCGACATTCCGTAACCTTCCAAAATCGCAACATTATATTTTGCTTCAAAATCTTTCAGCACCTGCACAGGCAAAGCTGCTCCACCCGACAAGCAAACCCGCAGCGAACTTGAATCAAATTTATTGGCTTCTGGATAACTCAAAAGTCCCCAATACATCGTCGGCACGCCCGCAAAGTGCGTGATTTTTTCACTCTGAATCAACGAAAGCACCATCTCGGCATCGAATCTCGGTACAAGCACAGCCGTTGAACCTCTATAAATACTGGCAATCATACACACCACTTGCCCAAAAATGTGGAAAAGTGGTAAAACCAGCATTGTTCTATCATTATAATTCAAATCCTGCAAATCTTTACTCAAATTGGCATTCAAAAAAATATTTGAGTGCGTAAGTTCGGCACCTTTTGGTCTGCCAGTTGTACCAGAAGTATAAATAATTACAGCAGTATCATCTGGCGAAGTAAAATAACTCTGAAAAACAGGCGATTTTCCTGCCATCAACATTCCCATTGTTTGTGTTGCTTCAATTGGAGAAGCATCGGTAAAGGCAGGTGTAATCATAAAAAAATGTTCACAAGAATCAGCCATTTCAAAACCTGCATGTCCTTCTTGCCCCATTGGCATTTCAGGCGTACCCACAAAACAGAAATAAGCCTTTGCATCAGAATCTTGCAAGTGATAAGCTATTTCATGACGTTTCAACAACACACTCAATGGTACAACGGTTGCCCCTGTTTTTAGGATTCCGAAATAGATCATCGGAAAATACGGTAAGTTTGGACACGTAAGAGCTACTTTATCTCCATGACCAATACCAAGTGAAACCAATCCATTAGCAATTTGGTTGGCTGCGGCATCGAGTTGGGAAAATGTAATTCGTTTATCGGCAAATATGAGAGCCTCTTTATTTGAAGAGTTTCGAGCGTGATGTTCTAAAACTGTTGATAAGTTAAACATAGGTTTTACAGGTTAATTGGTATTTGCAAGATATGTTTATTATAGTACTTTAAAAAGAAAAAATTGTTTTAATTAAGGCATAATGCAAGGAGAAAATAAGTAAAAATAGACATAAACTCAAAAATACACCTCGAAAGCACCAATAACAAAAGATATAGCGTAACTTTGCAATTGAAACACTAACTCCCAAAAAATGAACCATTCATTAACAAAATTGCTATTACTCATTTTAGTCTCAACCCTTAGTTTCGGACAAATAAGTACACCTGCTGCAAGTCCATCAGCAAGTGTTTCGCAAACTATCGGTTTTGCTAAAGTTACGATTGATTATAGTCGTCCATCGGTAAAAGGACGTAAGATTTTTGGTGATTTAGTTCCATATGCTAAAGTTTGGCGTACTGGTGCTAATAAAATTACAAGCATTCAGTTTGACCAAGATGTGCATATCAACGGAGCACTCATGAAAGCGGGTAGTTATGGTCTTTATACTATTCCAAACAAAAACGAGTGGACAATCATCCTCAACCGTGATGATAAACAATGGGGTGCTTATGGCTATGATATTAATAAAGATGTCATCAGATTTAATGTTCAGCCTACGAAACCACAAACATTTGCTGAGCAAATGAGCATTGATTTTATTGACTTCAACGCAACAAGTGCTTATGTTTCAATCAAATGGGAAAACACTGAAGTAAGGTTTTTAATTGAACAACGAGGCATTGATGAAAAAATAATGGCCGAAATTGCCGAAAAAACAGCTAAACCTGAGGTTTCAAATGATACCTATTTTGCTGCGGCTGATTTCTATTATCAAAAAGGAATCAAACTCGATCAAGCATTAGCGTGGGCCAATAAAGTAGTTGAGAAAGAAAAAGAATATTGGACATACCAATTGGTTGCTCGTATAGCGGCCAAACAAAATAACTGCGAAGTAGCCGTACCAAATGCTGAAAAATCAATGGAACTTGCCAAAAAGGCAGGCGATGATGCCTACATTAAGTTAAACCAAGCGGTATTTACTCAATGTAAAAAAGGATATTAGATAAATTACCTAGGCGTGGCACATCTTGTTATGAACGATAATGAGATGTGCCACGTTTTTATTTTACGTAGAACAGGTTTCAAACCTGTAAGCGGAGAACAAATGTTTTTGAATAAATCAGTAACAAATAACTAAAAGATATATGTTAAATCAATTAGAAGCCATCAGAGAACGTTATGACGAGGTTTCGCAGCAGATGACCATGCCAGAAATAGTTTCTGATATGACGAAATTTACTCGCCTAAGCAAAGAATATAAAGATTTAGAAAAAATCGTAAACGAGTATAAAATCTACAAAAACGTATTATCGAATATCGAAGGTGCAAAGGATATTATTGCAAACGAGAAAGATGAAGAAATGCGTGATTTAGCCAAAGAAGAGTTAGACGAACTTCTTCCTCAAAAGGAAACTTTGGAGGCAACTCTTAAAGAAATGCTCATTCCAAAAGACCCGAACGATAGCAAGAATGTAATCCTCGAAATTAGAGCAGGAACGGGCGGCGATGAAGCCTCAATTTTTGCAGGGGATTTATTTAGAATGTACCAAAGATTTATCGAAAAACAAGGTTGGAGAATGACCCTTCTCGACCACAACGAAGGTACGGCAGGTGGCTATAAAGAAATTGTCGTGCAGGTTGAGGGTGAAGATGTTTATGGTAAACTCAAATACGAATCAGGCGTACACCGCGTACAGCGTGTACCAGCTACCGAATCACAAGGACGTGTACATACTTCTGCCGCTACAGTGGCCGCCCTTCCAGAAGCTGATGAAGTTGACCTAACAATCAACATGAATGATATTAGGGTTGATACTTTCTGTTCTTCGGGTGCGGGTGGGCAGTCCGTAAATACCACTTATTCGGCGGTTCGTATGGTGCATATTCCAACGGGAGTGACTGTTTCTTGTCAAGATGAGCGTTCACAAATCAAAAACCGTGAAAAAGCCCTCTCTGTATTGCGTTCGAGACTTTACGAAATGGAAATGGCTAAGCACAATGAAGCAATTTCGGCCGAACGAAAAGGTTTGGTAGGCAATGGTGACCGTTCGGACAAAATCAGAACATATAATTACCCACAAAGCCGTGTAACTGACCACCGTATTGGTTATACAGTTTATAACTTACCTACCGTAATGGAAGGCGAAATTGATGGGTTCATTGAGCAACTCCGTATGGCCGATAATGCCGAAAAAATGAAAGAAAATGCAATGGCAGTAGCGTAAAAATATAAATCAACACGAAGGAAATTAGTACATAAAGTTTCTCTAAGCATTTCTTTTGAACTACCCATCTGTGAAACTTTGGCTTTTTGTGAAATTATCAACAAAACAATGAAACTCTGTTTAGCAACGAACAACAAACATAAAGTAGAAGAATTACAAGCCCTTTTGGGCGAAAATTTTCAGCTTCAAACTCTCAACGAAATTGGTTGTTTTGATGATATTCCAGAAACTGCCGATACTTTCGATGGTAATTCTCTACAAAAAGCAATGTATGTTTGGGAACGTTTCCAGATTGATTGCATTGCAGATGATTCGGGCTTAGAAGTTGATTCCCTCAATGGCGAGCCTGGGGTTTTCTCGGCACGCTATGCAGGCGAGCATGGTAATCACGCAAAAAATATTGATAAACTGCTTGAAAATCTCAAAGGAGTTGAAAATCGTGGAGCTCAATTTAGAAGTGTAATTACACTCATAATCAATGGCAAACACTATTTTTTTGAAGGAATAATTCGTGGAAAAATCACACATGAAAAACACGGAGAAAAAGGATTTGGCTATGACCCTATTTTTATTCCTGAAGGCTATGACCGAACATTCGCTGAAATGACCATGGAGGAAAAAAATCCAATAAGTCATCGTGGCATCGCGGTTGCAAAAATGATTGAATTCTTGAAGAATATATAAAAGATAAGCGAGGTCAATGACCTCGCTCAAAAAAACTTTTCATAGGTAAAGTATGTCTGATTGTCTCAGAAAGGTAATCAATCCTTTTTCTGTTACAAAGTTGGGGCTAATCTTCAAAAAAAACTACTCCATCATTATCTAATACTTGTGCTGTATTAACATTATGCCTACATTTGTTTAGCAAATAATGATAATAAAGCATGAAAGTTGAATACGAAAAAATTTCTCCCGACTCAGGCAGCTCTTTTCGTCTGATTCATTGGAAATCGGAAAATGACCGATACTTTTGGCATTATCACCCTGAATATGAGATAGTTTTCGTGAGAAAGGGTTCAGGAAAACTTCATATAGGCGAACACCTCAAAAACTACGAAGAAGGTGAATTGGTATTTATTGGCCCAAATTTACCCCATACTGGTTTTGGCTATGGCGTGATTGGTGAACATGAAGAAATAGTAGTTCAGCTAAGAAAAGATTTTTTGGGAACAGATTTTCTGCAGAAACCTGAAATGGAGCACATCAACCAGCTCTTTGAGAAAGCTAAACAGGGTTTGTCTTTTCATGGTAAAGCTCGTAAATTAGTTGCAAGCAAACTACAAAAAATGCTTACCCAACCTTACTTCGAGCGTATGGTAGAACTCCTTCATATTTTCCAAATTTTAGCCAATACTAACGAATATACTATTCTAAACCATCCAGAAAAACGTTTTGATTTTAGCCACAAAGATGAAGACCGAATCAACAGAGTATATGAGTTTGTAGAACAAAACTACCAACAAAGTATTGATATTCAGGTAGTAGCTGAATTAGCCAACTTAACAGTCCCCTCTTTTTGCCGATATTTCAAGAAAATCACGCATAAAACCTATACGGACTTTGTCAATGAACACCGCATCAATCAAGCTTGTAGATTATTGCTTGAAAACAAACCCGTTGCCAATGTTTGTTTTGAAGTAGGATTCAATAATATTTCGCACTTCAATAAAACTTTTAAACAATTAAAAGGCCTAAGCCCAAGAGAGTATAAATCGAGAATGGAAAAATAAAATTCCACGGGCATCGTAGCCTACAACTCTACCAATAATCTCAAATCTTTTCACTAATTTCGCCCTCGAAAATCAACAAAACTTCATCTACAATGAACAATGCCTTTTTTAAAGTACCAACTCCTATCAATGAGCCAGTTTTAAATTATGGTCCGGGTTCGCCCGAAAAAGCAGCACTCAAAAAGGCTCTTGCCGAAGGCCGCTCGAAGGTTATCGACGTGCCAATGTATATTGGTAGCGAGCTTGTACATACAGATAAAAAAATTAAACTTTCTCCTCCGCACGACCATCAACATGTGTTGGGCTATGCCAGTGAGGGCGATGCTTCACATGTTCATCAAGCAATCGAAGCCGCTTTAGCTGCACGTGAAAGTTGGGCAAATCTTTCGTGGGAACACCGTGCGAGTATTTTCTTGAAAGCTGCCGACCTTTTGGCTGGTCCTTACCGTGCTAAAATCAATGCGGCAACTATGCTTGGACAATCGAAAAATGCTTACCAAGCCGAAATCGATTCTGCTTGTGAATTTATCGACTTCTTGCGTTTCAATGCCTATTTCATGCAACAAATCTACACAGGTCAGCCTGAATCAGTGCGTGGTTTGTGGAATCGTGTAGAATATCGTCCGCTGGAAGGTTTTGTTTTTGCCCTTACACCTTTCAACTTTACGGCCATTGCTGGAAACCTTCCTGCCTGCGTAGCCATGATGGGTAACGTAACAGTTTGGAAACCAGCCTATCCACAAATTTACTCGGCCAACGTAATCATGGAGGTTTTGCGTGAAGCAGGCTTACCAGATGGAGTAATTAATTTGATTTACGTAGATGGCCCAGTGGCTGGCGATATTATTTTCAAGCACCCAGATTTTGCAGGAATTCACTTTACGGGTAGCACTAAAGTTTTCCAAACAATTTGGCAAACAATCGGAGAAAATATCTCAAAATATAAAACTTATCCACGTATTGTGGGCGAAACTGGTGGAAAAGACTTTGTAATTGCTCACGAATCAGCCGATGTAAAAGCATTAGTAACTGGCTTAGTTCGTGGAGCTTTTGAGTATCAAGGACAAAAATGTTCGGCCGCTTCTCGTGCTTACATTCCTTCAAACCTTTGGTCAGCGGTTAAAGAACAATTATTGGCAGATTTGAAAGAAATCAAAATGGGTGGTACCGAAGATTTCTCGAATTTTGTCAATGCAGTAATTGATGAGCGTGCATTCGATAAAATTGCAGGATACATTGATAATGCCAAGAAAAGCGATAAAGTAAGTCTTGTTGCTGGTGGAAATTACGATAAATCGAAAGGATATTTCATTGAGCCAACTGTTTTCTTAACAACCGACCCACACTATACAACTATGTGTGAGGAAATCTTCGGCCCAGTCTTGACAATTTATGTGTACGAACCTCAAGATTTCGAAAAAACCCTTGAATTAGTAGATTCAACTTCGCCGTACGCTCTTACGGGTGCAATTTTCTCACAAGATAGATACGCCATTGATTTAGGTATGAGAAAATTAGTCAATTCGGCAGGTAACTTCTATATCAACGATAAACCAACGGGTGCGGTAGTTGGTCAACAACCATTCGGTGGAGCAAGAGCTTCGGGCACTAATGATAAAGCAGGTTCAATTCTCAACTTATATCGTTGGGTACAGCCTCGTACAATCAAAGAAACCTTTGTTTCTCCAACTGATTATAAATATCCGTTTTTAGGGGAAGAGTAAAATTTAGACAAGGGATATGAGACAAGAAATATGAGAACAAAACGATAATAAAATCGTTGTAGAATATATCTTTTGTCTCTTGTCTTATATCTCATTTCTATACAACCATGGAAGAACAAAACAAACTTGACCGAATTATTGAAGCTCGTATGAAGCTCAAGGCTCGGTTTGAAGATAAAATGAAAACCACCCCATCAATGGCTGATGACAAGCCAATGGGGAAAGGACCAATCAACCGCCACGGAATGCCACAACTGCCAGTAGGACAAACCACGACAGTTAAATGGC
Source organism: Emticicia sp. MM (assembly GCF_001649495.1). Classification (NCBI taxonomy): domain Bacteria; kingdom Pseudomonadati; phylum Bacteroidota; class Cytophagia; order Cytophagales; family Leadbetterellaceae; genus Emticicia; species Emticicia sp. MM. The sequence goes on from NZ_LXHX01000109.1 coordinate 8,259, forward strand.
CCGTGCTTGATTTGGGTTATCATCCAGATGTTAGTCTTGACCGTTGGCGTCTAACCATCAATGGAGAAGTAGAAAATCCAGTGGTGTTAACTTGGGAAGATTTCATGGCATTGCCACAAGTAGAAGACACCAGTGATTTTCACTGCGTAACTACGTGGTCAAAGATGGATATGGTTTGGAAAGGTGTGCGTTTAATTGATTTGGCCGCACTCGTTCAACCTAAAGAAACTGCTACGCACATTTTGTGTTATGGTTACGACACCTATACAACGAATGTTTCGCTCGAAGAAGCACTGAAACCCGATGTGTTGATTGCTCATACAGTTTATAATGAACCTTTAGCCAAAGAACACGGTGGCCCTGCTCGCATGATTACCCCACAACTCTACGCTTGGAAAGGTTCAAAGTGGATCAAACGAATTGAATTTTTACCTAAAAACAAATTAGGTTTCTGGGAAGAAAGAGGCTACTCTAATACAGCCTACCCTTGGAGAAATGATAGATATAGCTAAGAACCAATAGCATCCGTCCTAAATAATATTTAGCGTTTTTTCGTTAGTAAAGAAATTCATTCTAAATATTTCCAATGCCCAAAATTCTCATAATCTTGTTTATTATTAGCTTTACGAAGAGTTTTGGGCAAACTTTTTCTCCTATTGAAATTCGAGCCGATTTGGCTTTCCTCAAAGAACGCATCGAAGAAATTCATCCCAATCCTTATAAGTTTATTGAACAAAGCCGATTTCAGCAAATTTATGATTCGCTTTATAGAGTCGAACGCTCACTTACAATAAAACAAACCTTTGTTCATTACCTCAATCTTACTCGTAGCATTCATTGTGGGCATTCTTCAATTTTTGTTGATGAGCGACTAATTCCACCCAGCAATTCAAACCCTAAATTCTTACCACTCGATGTTGTAATTTATGATGGCCGAGTTTTTATTTCCAGAAATTATTCAGAAAATCATATACTCCAAAAAGGCATTGAGATTATTGATATAGAAGATATTCCGATGAATCGTTTACTCAAAAACCTTTCACGCTATACCTTTCAGAATGGTGATGGTGTAAATGCTGAAGTAGACAATTATTATCTCCAACGGAATTTCCGAAAACTACTTTATCTGTTTTTTGAAGAACAAGATGAGCTTCATTTGAAAGTTCGTTTAGCCAATAAACAAGAAAAAAGCACCAACATAATGATGAAGCCTCTCGCCTATTTACGAGAAATTGAGGCCGAACGAAATCCTGTAAAAAATGTAGATTTCTATAAAAACATTTACCTCAGCGACTTCGATTCTAAAACATCACTTCTTAAAATTCGGAGTTTTGATGGCAATGAATTTGAGAATGGTAATTTCAGAAACGAAATCTCAACTATTTTCAAAAAATTAGCTCAAAAACAAAGTAAAAACCTTATTATTGATGTACGAAATAATGTTGGTGGCGGCCTTGATTATGCCGATGAAATTCTCAAATATTTACTACAAAAACCATATCAACGTTATCAGGTAAGTAATAGCCCCAACATTAAAGTAAAAAAGAAAGGTTTATCTGCCAGTCAATTTTATGAGCCTACAAACGAATTTTTATTTAGAGGAAATATCTACGTTTGGGTCAATGAAGGCACTTTTTCTACGGCGGTTTATTTAGCTGCTCACCTCAAAAATCAAGCGAACGTTTCGTTAATCGGAACGACTTGCGGTGGGGCAGCCGATGGCTCCTCGGCTGGTGAATTTACCTCTTTTACTTTACCCAATACTAAGTTTACGGTTAGTTTACCACTACTAAAAATCAATTATAACACGACTTCTGCTCTGCATCTTCAACCAAATTTTGAGGTAAAACAAAGTTTATCTGATTTTCTAACAGGAGAAGATAGTGTTGTACTTTTTACAAAAGAGTTACTAAAAGGCACAAAACCGTAGGGTAAAACCATCCGTTTTCAAAAATAACTTCTAAATTTGGGGAAATATTTATCAAAAATGCCCCAAGTTCTTCCACTAAAAATAGACATCTACTCGCTTTGGATATTTCTGGGCATTATTCAAGCCTTATTTTTGGCTTATTTCTTTTTATTCGGAAAACAAGCTCATTTCTTAGCCAATAAATTTTTAGGCGTCTTATTAATTGCCTTTGCGGCGGCATTATCAGAAATACTTTTGTGTTATACCAATTACATGTTTCGAGTCATTTGGCTCATCGATTTTGCCGAACCAACGAATCTCTTGTTTGCTCCTCTGATATTTATTTACCATAAAACCCTCTTGGGAAAGCAATTTAAGAAATCAGATTGGTTGCATTTTTTACCTTTTGTAGCGTATATCGTTTATCTTTCCATTACATTTTACTCGAAAGGTTATCCCGAAAAATATAATGCTTACTTAAACGCCTATCATCATGATACGCTGCCTCAACTAACTTATGAATATACTTTTCCTGAATGGATTTATCTCATTCGAGATTATATCAACGAGCTGATGCTTTTGCAAATGTGTGTGTATGCAGGTTTAGGTATTTCGGTTCTTCGAGAAGTAAGCAATAATGAACGAATGAGCTTTTGGTCGAACCAAAATCAAACATTTGTTTGGTGCCGTAGAGGGCAACTTTATTCGATTTTGGCTACGATTGTTTTTGTTGTAACTAAATTGCTTTTCCCTCATGACTTGGGCGACCATTTCATTGCTGCGTATTTAACATTTTTGATATACGGTTTGAGTTTTACATTTATGAACCAACCCGAAGTTTTTACACCGAGAATAAACAAAAAATACGAAAAGTCTTCGCTGACCAGCGAGATTCAAGAAAATACACTTGAAAAAATTCAGTTGGTTATGCAAAACGAAAAGCCATTCCTCGATTCCTCTTTTTCATTACCCAGTTTTGCCAAACGTTTAGGTGTTTCGCCACATCATCTTTCACAAATCTTAAACGAATCGCTTGGGCAAACATTTTTCGATTTTACGGCCCAGCATCGCATCAATGAAGCGAGAGAAATGCTAAGTAGTCCAACATTTAATCATTTAAAAATTGAAGAAATTGCCGAAATGGTTGGCTATAATTCCAAATCAGCTTTCAATACTGCTTTCAAAAAGTTTACAGGTAAAACGCCTTCAAGTTTTCGAACAAGTTAATGTTCGATTTTATAAGAACGAACTTCTCTTCGATAAGTAAATACTCATTTTTAGGCACAAACGCCTGAAATTTGTCGTAATAACTAAAAAAACAATTTTATGAAAAAGCGACAATATTATCTTGACTGGATTCGTGTCATTGCCTTTGGCTTATTAATTTTTTACCACAGCGGAATGTTTTTTGTCGATTGGGGCTGGCACGTAAAAAACAATGTCATTGCCAATGGATTTAAAATTTGGATGGAAGTCATCAATCCTTGGCGATTATCTTTATTGTTTTTTATTTCGGGTGTAGGCGTAAGTTTTGCCATGAAATCTCGAACGAGCAAACAATTTATAGGCGAACGCACCAAACGCCTTTTGCTTCCACTGATTTTTGGAATGTTTGTCATTGTTCCTCCACAAATCTATTTCGAGCGTTTACAAAGCCAAGCATTTGAAGGTTCATATTGGTCATTCTACCCAAGTGTATTTGCATTCGTGCCCTATCCTGAAGGAAGCTTTAGCTGGCATCATTTATGGTTTGTGGCCTATCTTTGGGTATTTTCTCTTTTAGCCACACCTTTTTTTACATGGATTAAAGCTAAAAACCTACGCTTCTTTTCCTCTGATTCGAACGCATTTCTCAGATTAATTCTTCTGATAATTCCATTAGCCGCGACTTATTTTTTACTTAGAAAAAGCTGGCCTGTTACTCACAATTTAACCTCTGATTGGTACAATTTTACGCTATCACTGCTATTTTTCATTAATGGCTATCTTTTGGGTAGAGAAGCAAAAGTGTGGGATACCATAGAAAAAAATCGAAAAATATTTCTTTTTATAGCCATTTTCATCATTCTATTAAGCAAAACTTATGATGCATTATTTGGAGCACTTCCCGAAAACACTTGGAAAATATTACTTTTAAATAGTATTCTAAAAATGACTCATATTTGGTTTATGATTTTAGCCATTGCTGGTTTTGCCAAACATTATCTCAACTTTTCTAATAGTTTTGTTAGCTACGCAAACGAAGCAGTTTATCCGTTTTATATACTTCACCAAACGATTACGGTTTCGATTGGTTTTTATATGGCTGATTGGCCAATGAGCGTAATTCCGAAGTTTTTTATTTTGGTTTTGGGCACTTTTGGAGGTTCGTTCATGATTTATCATTTCCTTATAAAACCATTTTCTTTAACTCGAATTTTATTTGGATTAAAAAATAATTAAGCCTACTTTCAAAATTATTATTTAACATACAACTACCTATAAATTAATAGTAAAAAGACCCAATTTTAGGTTTCTAATGGTATTCTAATTAGGATTATAAACTCAAAACGGCAAATTTTGCAAAAAAAACGATAGAATTTACTTTTCTGAAACGTGTAAATTCAGTTTGTGCAAAACTATAAAAAACAATTTGTTCAAAGTTTTGTTTGAATTTTATACAGAAAACACTAGTCGTACTTTGTATAAACAGAAGATAATTATACGAATAAATGAAACCAGTCTTAGATAACATATTAGAAAAATTAGCTCTGTTTTTTGAATTTACTCATTACGGTGTTCAAACAAACTCTTCAATCGAGTCGAACGAAGATTTCATTAATCAGCTTCGTAGTACTATTGAGAAAAAGGGTATTGTTTTGATAGAAAATGAAGTAACTGCCAATCAAATCAAAGAGTTTGAGAAGAAAAGCACCACGCCATTTATGTTCTTGGATGGCAGTGGTGAAGGATACTTTTTTTTACCAAATAAAAAAAACAAAGTAAGTAAAGCTTTCAAAATCACAACCGAAGGCTTAGTTCAAATAGATAATATTTTCGAAAAGCTGAATTCTACCTCTGGTATGGTTCAGCTTTTTACATTTTTCCCCGTGGAGGCAATTGCTGAAGAAAATAATTCAACGGAAAAACTTTCACCATTTAAGAGGCTCATCAGCATGCTCCGCATCGAGCGACGAGATATTTTATCTATTTACGTGTACGCCATTTTGATTGGGACTATCAGTTTAGCACTTCCATTGGGTATTCAAGCAATCATTGGTTTTGTACAAGGTGGGGTTTATTTTAGCTCTATTTACATACTTATTGGCTTGGTTATTTTGGCACTCGTTTTATCGGGAGTGATGCAGGTCATGCAGCTTACGATTGTCGAGTTTTTACAAGAGCGTTTATTCATAAAATCTGCCTTTGAGTACACCTATCGAATTACGAATATCAAAACCGAAGCTCTTCGTAATTATTATCCACCAGAATTGATGAATCGATTCTTTGATATTATTACGGTACAAAAAACATTACCCAAAATATTAATAGATGTAACTGCCGCCTTGATTCAGATTATCTTCGGTTTGTTACTTCTTTCAGCCTATCATCCTTTATTTATTGGTTTTGCCTTACTTACTGTTCTTATCATTTTCTTGGTCATCAGAATTTATGGTAAACGCCTACTCGATGCCAACATGGTAAAATCGAAGTATAAATTTAAGATTGCATATTGGCTGCAAGATATGGCTCGTATGACTGCCGTTTTTAAAATTGCTGGCGGAAGAAACTTTCCAATGCAAAAAATGGAACAACTATCGGGCAGTTATCTTAAATATCGTAAAAAGTACTTCAACTATTTACTTATTCTGTTTTATAATGCGGTTTTTTTCAAAGCATTAGTTGTAGGTGGTCTTCTGATTTTAGGAACCTATCTTGTTGTAAATTTACAAATAACCATCGGGCAGTTTGTAGCTTCCGAAATTGTGGTTGTTTTGGTAGTAAGTTCGGTTGAGAAAATTTTATTATCATTCGATTCAATATTTGATTTACTAACCGCCGTTGATAAGCTCGGACATGTCTCTGACCTTCCTCTCGAAAATCATAAAGGCATTCTTCGACATTTAGAGAATAAACAACAAGGTATTGGAATTGAGCTAAAAGGCTTAAAGTATAAGTTTGCCGATAGCCCAGATTTTGTCCTTAATAACATCAACCTAAAAGTAAAACCATCTGAGAAAATAGCCATTTCGGGTATCAATGGCTCAGGGAAAGAAACTTTCTTGAAGGTTTTAGCAGGAATTTTAGGCGATTACCAAGGGCTCATAGCTTATGATGGTATTTCTATTCGTGATATTCAGCAAGAACATTTCTTTCTTTATGTGAAGAAAAATCAAACTGTTGATGCCATTTTCGATGGAACAATCTTAGAAAATATTACCCTTAATCGTCCGCATATCAACGACCAAGATTTAAGAGAAATATTAGAGGGACTTCAATTAAACGAAGGCATTGGTAAACTAAAAGATGGCTTACAGACACAAATTTTATCAGGTGGCCGTAGATTTTCTGACTCATTCAAGACTAAGCTAATTTTGGCTCGTTGTTTACTATCTCAGCCAAGACTTTTGATTTTATCTAATTGCTTCGATTCATTCAATAAACAAGAGTTAGATGCTATTTCTTCGTTTATTTTATCAAGAAGTAAGCCAACAACAGTTTTGATTGAAACAAAGAAAGAGAGTATCATGGAACAATGTGATAAAATAATATTAATGGATAAAGGACAAATTATCCAAGAAGGAACATTTAGTGAATTGAAGAAAGATTCAAGTTTCCAAAATTATTTATACTAAAATCTAGTTCATAGTTTTTTGTTAGCTCTCTATTTTGGAATGAAAAGTTCCCGAGCTAATCTCCAACAAAAAGTTTTAGATAGCAAGATGTTAAACTTATCAAATAATAATATTCCAGATTCTGTCAAAGAATCGAGTAATGCCTACTTACAGGAACTGGTCAATACCCCCAAAGGTGCACATGTCTTGAAGCGTTGGCTATTGGGCTTTTTTATCATATTTATCATTACTTTGTTTTTGCCCTGGCAGCAAAATATCAATGGTAAAGGATACGTAACAGCCCTAAATCCTGCCGAACGCCCACAAGATATTCAAAACGTGATAGCAGGTAGAATTGAGCAATGGAATGTAGTGGAAGGGCAATTAGTAAGGAAAGGCGATACATTAGTTATACTTTCTGAATTAAAAGATGAGTATTTCGACCCCCAACTTCCTACTCGCCTCAATGAGCAGCTACAAGCAAAAAAGGAAGCATTAAGTAGTTATCAAGCGAAGTCTGATGCTTTGCAAAAGCAAATAGAAGCTTTATCAAATAACTGGCAATTGAGTCTTGAAAAAGCTCGAAATAAAGTAAAACAGAATCGGGCAAAAGTAAGTGCTGATAGTTCTGATGTAATAGCGGAGCAGCTTCAAGTTAAAATTGCTCAGGACCGTCTTCAACGTGGACTTACTCAAGAAAAACAAGGTATATTATCGTTGAATGAAATCGAAACTCGACGCTTAAAGTTTCAAGAAACTCAAAACAAATTGATTTCGGTTCAAAATAAGCTAGCAATTTCAAAGCAAGAATTAATCAATAGCCAAATCGAACTTAATTCGGTTAATGCCGAATATGCCGAAAAAATTGCCAAAGCCCGTTCTGATAGGAGTTCGGCCTTAGCTTCCATTGCTGATGGACAATCTGAACTTTCGAAATTAGTAAACAAACAAGCAAGTGTCGATATTCGTCGAGGTCTTTACGTAGTAAGAGCTCCACAAGATGGTTATGTAGTGAAAGCTATGAAAACTGGTATTGGCGAAACATTAAAAGAGACTGAATCAATTTGTACACTTCAGCCAGTTAATCCAAACTTGGCCGTCGAACTCTACGTAAACGCAATGGATGTTCCGCTTATTCAACAGGGTCGCATTGCTCGTTTAGAATTTGAAGGTTGGCCAGCTATTCAGTTTTCAGGTTGGCCTTCGGTTTCGGTTGGTACATTCGCTGGAAAAGTGAAGGTTATAGATATGGTCAATAGTAAAAATGGTCAGTATCGTTTATTGGTTACTTCAGATGGTGGAAATTGGCCGAAACAATTACGTGTAGGGTCTGGTGTCTATGGTTGGATAATGCTCGATGATGTACCTGTATGGTATGAATTGTGGCGTCAACTCAATGCTTTCCCTCCGAGTTTGAAAGAAGCTCCTGAAGATGAGACGAAAGATAAAGATACATCCGAAAAGAAATAAAAACATATTGAAACCAAAAATGAAACTAACCAGAAAAAACATATACATTTTGGGGCTGAGTTGGTTACTGAGTTTATTTTCTTTGAAGGTTTTTTCTCAAAAAACAGAAGTTTTTTCTTTTCAAGATTTTCAAGAAATTGTACTTAAGAACCATCCAGTTATCAAACAAGCTAATTTATACTTGGATGATGCAAAGGCCGAATTGATACAAGCAAGAGGACAGTTTGACCCAAAACTATCCACAAATTTTGATAGAAAATCGCTCGATGGAAAAGATTATTATAACCGCCTTGAAAGTACATTAAAAGTGCCTATTTATAGTGGTATTGAGCTTAAAGGTGGCTATGAACAAAATTCAGGTACTCGACTCAGAAGCGATGAATCTGCCAGTTTGATATTTACAGGCATTAGCGTACCTCTCGGACAAGGCTTGCTCATTGATGCTCGCCGAAACACACTTTTACAAGCAAAATTATTGGGCAATATGGCTCAAGCAGAACGCCAAAAGACCCTCAATAAGTTTATTTTTTCGGCAGCTAAAGATTATTGGGAATGGTATCTGAGTTATCAAAAACTTAAACTCAATCAAGAGGCTTTTCAGATGGCTGACGAGCGTTTTATATTATTAAGCGAACGAACTAGGATAGGCGAAGCAGCCGCTATTGATAGCATTGAAGCAAGAATTACGGTACAAGACCGCTCAATTGCCTTAGAACAATCAATGTTAGAATTTCAAAATGCTTCGCTTGCTCTATCTAATTATTTATGGAATTCTTCTGAACAGCCCCTTGAACTTAGCTCTAACTTCATTCCGCAAGAAACCCAAGGGGTAGCAATTGAACGCCAAAAAGTTGATGATATTCTTAAAAACCTTGAGCAAAATCACCCAGAAATTGCCAAGATTATTTTAAAACAAAAACAGTTAAGAATTGAAGAGGGTTTTAGAAAGGAAATGCTCAAACCCCAATTCAATGTGAGTTTCAATTTCTTACAAGTACCATTAGCTTACCAAAAAGAAAGTGTCCCAAGTGGATTCTTAGTCAATAATCATAAGATTGGCGTCAATTTCGAAATGCCTTTGTTTTTAAGAAAAGAACGAGGCAAATTACAATCGGTTAGAATTAAGCAATTACAAACATCTTTCGATAAAACCATTATTGAACGAGAATTGAGGATTGCGGTAGAAAGTGCCTATAATGAAGTACAAAATTTAGCCAAACAAATCGAACAACAACTCGTTGCCAATAGTAACCAAGCTAAGTTATTGGAAGCAGAAAAGCAGAAGTTCCTTTTGGGTGAAAGTACATTATTTTTAATTAACTCAAGAGAAACCAAATTGATAGAAATGAAAACTAAACTCGAAACGCTTAAATCGAAATACGAAAAAGCCATCGCCACTTTGCAGTATTCAGGAGCCGTGCAGCTTTAGAAAAAGCTAACTTCATAAAAGTAATTATAATGATTTATTAAGTTCATTTCTGTTCGATTAATCAATAAAAAAGCCTGTAAAATATCAATTTACAGGCTTTTTTATATTTTTATTCGCCAGGATGATAAGTCCGCTCGGCGTTTTTCAATACATCTTCTTTGTAGAAAAGTACATCTTTAAATTTGCCTTTGGTGTACATTTCCAATTGGTCGGTGAAGTGTTTAGAGCTTGGGTCGCCACTTTCACCACCTGCTAATAATGACTTAGCTTTTATTTTGGGTCCAAATTCAACAGCACAAATAAAACTATTACCACTAACCCCATAACGTTTCTGAGTACCTGCATAATAACGGCTATTATAAGAAGGCAACATTCCCCAAAGTGCGGAAGCAAAACCTACTGGATAACTTGGTTGGGCATCATCATACTTTTGTTGAATATCTGACGAAACTCTTTGATAACGATTTATCTCGCCCCAAGGCATTTGCCATTTGCTAAATTTCTTTTTCAAATCATTTACCACAGTCAGTAATGGAGGTAAAACCTGCTCAGGAGTGGCCGTTGCAGCAAATCTTTTCACGTTGGCCACTTGGTCGTCTTCACCTTCGTCAATGTATAATTTTTGTAAAGTAGCACTAAGTTTGCCCGCCCACTCAATCGCTAACGTAGTAGCCACTGAAGTTTCTGAAGTATGATAATCCCATTTTTTTAACTCCGAAATTGGTTCACTCAACGCTGCATAAAGTGAATCAGTTGGTTTTACATTTTTCTCAAAAATATTAATCAAAGAAGGAATCAATACTTCAAAAGCAGCCAAATTTGTATCATATCCTGCTGCAATGACTTTATCAAGTGTATAGCTTTTTTCTCGGTCTAAAACCTTTACAGCATTTACACCTCTAAAATTCTCGCCATCGGGTGCCATGTATGGTGGGTAATCTGCTTTTTTCGGACTCATCACCCCGGCCGCGGAAAATGGTGTAGAATTACAATTTTGTAGCCAACCATTTACAGGATTATATACATGAACCGTTTCATCAACTTTGTGTAGGCCTTTCCATTCGGTAGCTGAAGTACTACCATCCATTACTTTTGCCCAATTATACTGACGGTCACGTAATGGAATGAAGTTTCCATGCCAAAAAGCAATATTCCCTTTATTATCGGCAAAAACAGTACTATTTGAAGTATTTGCTCGTAAGTCCATGATTTGCTTGTATTCTTCAAAACCTTTTGCTTTAGTACGCTTCCAACTCTGAATCAAGCTTGTCATTGAGCGATTATATGATTTTAAGCTAATCCATTGGTCATTTCGTTTAGCCATTATTGGCCCGTGATGCGTATAATAAGTAGTAAAAACTCTAGTTTTTAAACCATCTCCATCTTTGTAGCTTATGCTTATTTTTTTCTCCGTAACTGGCTTTAATTGTTTATCATATTCATAAAAATACTTATCGCCTTTCTTCGAAATTTTTTCAGCATATACATCAGCCACATCTACATTACAAGAAGTATGCATCCAACCACAATAATCATTAAAGCCTTGATAAACAAACATTTGCCCCCATGTTACTGCCCCATAAGCATTTAAACCTTCTTCACTTGATACTTGTACTTCAGGTCTGAAATAGAAAGTTACGTGCGGATTAATGTATAGAATGGCATTACCCGACGCCGTTACTTTCGGTGAAAATGCAAACCCATTAGAACCCGTCTGGTTTTCTGGGTCTTTAGGTTCGGCAACATAACTTACCTTATCTCCTGAATAGAAATTTTTAAGTTCGGCAGTAGTAATATCGGCCGTACTGATTGCACCAATACTTCCATCAGTCCATAAAAGTGGATACCATGGTTTGAAACGTGTTAATAAAGCTGGCTTTGTATTTGGGTGCGTATATAAATAAAAATTAATACCGTCGGCGTAGGCGTTGAGTAATTTTCTCATCCATGGCTCGGCTTTGTTGTAGTCGGCAATGGCCTCAGTTGTATCAATTAATAGTTTGATTTGTAAATCATCGTAAAGGCTACTTTCTCCTTTAATTTCCGACATTCTACCCAATTTTTCGATGTAATTCATCTCAACTCGTTTGAAATCATCTTCACATTGTGCATATAATAAACCAAAAACTGCATCAGCATCTGATTTCCCATAAATATGAGGAATACCCCAATTATCTCGAATGATATTTACTCGCTTAGCTGTCTGTTGAAACCGACTAATTTCAGCAGCAGAAAACGTTTTTGAGATTGTTTTTTGGGCAAATATTGAAAATGGTAAAAGTAATAGAAGTAAAAAGGTTTTCATATAAAAGGTTTAATGCGTTTGAATGATGAAAAATAGACAAACAAACTTACACAAAATTGTAAATAAGATTGATATCTAGGGCAGGTTTTTAACCTATCTGTGGGGTATATCTTTAGGTAATCTTATACTTTTACTCTTGTTTATTGACAGGTTGAAAACCTGTCCTACAAGTCAAAAAAATACATTAACAATCAATTAACAAATCTACAGCAAACCTTTTAATACCTTTCTGCATCTAAACAGTAAATTAGAACAAATTAAATTAATATAAGACAATGAGAAAATTCATGATAGCCGCAATAATGGTATTCGTAACTGTTTTTTCGGCAAATGCTCAATATGGTGGTGTTTATGATAATTACAGTAATGGCTATGATGATGACCGATACTACTACGATGACGAATTTGATTGGCATTGGGATATTCGTGTACGCATCAGCAATGGTATTCAGAATGGACTAATTACACGTAATGAAGCGAACCGTTTGTACCGTCGTTTGGAAGATGTAGAACGTAAAGAATATATCTATTTATCTGATGGTATTTATATGGGTTGGGAACAACGTGAAATATGGGACGACGTGGCTTATTTAAATCGTCAAGTTGGGCTTGAACTCTATGATTACGATCGTCGTTTTTATGGTTTCGATCTTGCTTGGAATGACCTCCGTGGTTATCCTCGCTGGTATTACCAAGGCGGTTTTGATTTCTACCGCTTCGACCGCCGTGGCTTTGGAAATATTCGTTTTGGATATACTCCACGCCCTAATTATAGAGGATGGTATCACAATGACCGCAACCGAATTGCCCGCGAATATTATAACGAGCGTAGTCGTTATCGCTCAAATCCTCGCACTTATGACAATGGTCGCTATGAAAGCCGTAGATATGACAATAATAATTCGAGAGGTGGCTATGATAATAGCCGTAGTTCACGCCCAGATTGGAATAACAATGAGCGAGGAAGAGGTAATGATAATAACCGTAGCAGCCGACCAAGTTGGAATAATAATGAGCGTGGTTCAAGAGGGGAAATTGAAAATACTACTTCAACTCCTATCGAACGTAGCCCTCGTGATTATGGTAATGAAACAAGAAATAATCGCCCAAATGCAGGCGAAAGCCGTTCGGATAATTACGGACGTGGCAGTGGCGTAGAGCATAGTCGTAGCGAACGTGACGTGCCAAACACTTCAGAAGGCAATCGTGGTCGTGGAGAACGTAACTCAGAAGGAGGCCGTAGTGAACGCAGTGAAAGACCTTCCAATGAAGGTGGTGGCAGAGGAGAAGGAAGAGGACGCAGAAACTAATCAATTATAAAAACAACAATCGAGTTGGCATATAAAAGCCAACTCGATTGTTGTTTAGGCTTATCGTGCAATCTCTATCTTGTATTTCTTGCCTTTCATTTTTTCATTTCGAATTAACTGCAAAAGAACCTTTACTTTTTCTCGTTTTACAGCAACAAAGGAGGTAAAATCTTTTACTTCAATTAAGCCCAAATCTTCTTTTTCTAATTGCCCTTTTTGTGATAAAAATCCAACAATATCTATTTTATTAATTTTATTTTTCTTGCCACCACTGATATAAAGTGTCTCATAATCAGGCAACTGTGGCAATGTTTTTTTACCTAAAAGGTTAATCTGCTCAATATCTTTTGCTAAATAATGCGGGCGATTTTCTTCCTCAGCAAGCACTACGTAGGCCGTACCTGTTGCGTGCATACGTGCAGTTCGGCCGTTACGGTGAATAAACTCGTGTTCTTGTAATGGCAAATGATAATGTATCACGTGCTTCATCTCAGGAATATCAAGCCCTCTTGCACCCAAATCAGTTGTGATTAGGTACTTTACACTTCCATTTCTAAATTTTACTAAAGCCAACTCTCTATCATCTTGCTCCATTCCACCATGATAAAAGCTTGCTTTCAAACCCATACTATTCAAATATTGACTTGTTCGTTCGGTTGCATCTCTGTGATTACAAAATACCAGTGCAGCTTCGGAGTTGAGCATGCACAATAAATCAAACAAAGTATTGAGTTTATCTTTCTCAGGTGAAATTACTTCACATAGGTGTAATTGTTGATTTACAGATGAATCTTTCGATAAAAAATCTAAAATTTTGGGCGATTTTAAATCTACAAACTCTGGTACTTCAATGCCCGCAGTTGCCGATACTAAAATTTTCTTTTTTAGGCGTCTTAGATGATTTATGATAAACAACATTTGCTCATGAAAACCTAGTTCAAGTGATTTATCAAATTCATCTAAAATCAACGTTTCAATATTATCTAAACTAAAAGTATTACGTTCGATGTGGTCGGCTATTCTTCCAGGTGTTCCTATCAATAAGGCAGGTGGAGAACTTAAATTCTGAATTTCAGTTTGCATAGAATGTCCTCCATAACAAGTATTTACTTTAAAACCCGTTGACATCTTTTTCCAAACTTGCTCAATTTGTAAAGCCAGTTCTCTCGATGGAACTAATATCAGAGCCTGAACTTGCTTTTCATCTGTTTTGAGTAATTGTATTAATGGCAGTAGAAATGCCAAGGTCTTTCCTGAGCCAGTCGGTGAAAGAAGCATCACTTCTTTTTGAGCCACTATATTTTCAAAAGCGGCCTCTTGCATCGGATTGACTTTTTTTATCTCTAATGCGTCTAATGTACTTTTTATTTGTTCGTTCATGATACAAATTTACTAAACATTATCTTCAATTTGATTAAATTTTTAGTTGTTTAACCTCCTTTTTAATTATTTCTTCGAATAAGCTAAAGTGCTTAAAATGTGCATTTTACAATATCTATTTTAGCTACCAAATCGAACTTTATATAGATTAAATATTAAAAAAATATGACAAAAGTCTTTTTTTTATAGAATAATAAAATTAATAATATTATCTTTGCTTTAACACCCTATCTATATACTCAGCTGAGTTGGGGGCAGTTTTAAACGTGTAAAAAATTACCCAGAGTTTTCTGGCCATCTAACCTAAAAATACTATTTTTTTTATGACCGCTGAAAAGCCTATGAACGAGTTCCCTGTCATGGATACCAATGATGGAATCGTTCTATTTCATCCAAATATTCCTGCCAAAGCTGCTTTGAATGTAGCTGAAGTACTAAACACTCGATGGATTGGCCAAGGACCAAGAGTCGATGAGTTTGAGCAAAAGTTCGAACAAAAATTTACTAACCCTTGCAAAAGCCTTGCAGTTGGTTCAGGAACTGATGCACTTCATTTAGCCTATTTATTAGCTGGCCTCAAAGAAGGCGATGAAGTGATTGCACCGGTATTTACTTGTACAGCTACCAATATCCCATTTCATTATATGGGGGTAAAAATTGTTTTTGCCGATGTTGATGCGAATCTCAATATTGATGTGAAGCATGTGGCTGAACTAATCACGCCAAAAACAAAAGCAATTGTTTGCGTTCATTACGGCGGTTTACCTTGCGATATGGACGAGCTTTGGGAGCTTGGCCGTAAGCACAACTTAGCCATCATTGAAGATGCCGCTCATGCTGTTGGAGCCAAATACAAAGGGCAATATATTGGTAGCCAAAGCGATTTTACAATGTTTTCATTCCAAGCAATCAAACACATTACTACTGGTGATGGTGGGATGTTAGTGGTAAAAGATAAATCATTGGTAGAAAAAGCCAAACGCCTCCGTTGGTTCGGTATTGACCGTAGCAGTAAACAAAAAGGCATTTGGGAAAATGATATCACTGAAATTGGTTATAAATATCAAATGACCGATATCGCGGCAAGTATTGGCTTGGCCGCTCTTGAAGAGTTTGATGACCACCTTGAGCATCGTCAAAAACTTTATCGCTTATATTGCGATTTATTAAAAGATGTGAAAGGAATTAGAGTTATCGGTAGTGAATATACTGACCGTGAACACGCTGCGTGGCTACTCACTGCCGAAGTGGATAATCGTGAAAACCTTATGAAGCATCTTCGTGAGCATGGCATAGAATCAGGACAAGTACATTATCGTAATGATAAGTATAGTATTTTCGGAGGACGTACTCCAGGGAAATTCCCTAAAATGGACGCCATTGAAGATAGATACTTGGTTTTGCCTCTTCATGCTAAAGTAACTGAAGAAGATGTTGCCTATATTGCCTACATTTTGAAAAAAGGCTGGTAAAAATAATTACGCATAAAATGAAGAATCAAGATTTCATACTAATGAAAGCTTGATTCTTCATGACACATCCTTCTGGAAAACCTACCTTAACCCCTCCTCATGGATTTTTTTCATAAAAAAGTAGCTCTAAACTACTCTCCTGTTTTTTCTATATTAATTCCTTCTTGGAATAATCTCGACTACTTGAAATGTGCGGTTAATAGCATTAGAAAAAATAGTCGATATCAGCATCAAATTATTGTACACGTTAATGAAGGCAATGATGGCTCAGAAGACTGGGTAATTGCCCAAGGTGACATTAGTTATACGAAAAGCTCTCAAAACTCTGGTGTTTGCTATGGTTTCAATGCTGCTTCGCATTTGGCCACTGCTGATTATTTGGTTTTTATTGATGATGATATGTACCTCTGTCCTGACTGGGATTTTTACCTATACGAAGAAATCAAACTACAAAAGGATGACAAATGGTGTATCAGTGGAACCATGATTGAGGGGTTCGACAAAGGCAATCCATGTGTCATTGCAGATAAAAACTATGGTACTCATCCATCAGAGTTTAATGAGGAAAAGTTCTTAGCCGAATATGCAAGCTACCCAAAAGATGATTGGAATGGGAGTCAATGGTATCCGATGGTGCTTCCTACTTTTGTGTACCGTGCTGTTGGTGGTTTAAGTATTGAATTTTTCCCGGGAATGTACAGTGACCCTGACTTTATGATAAAACTATGGCATTATGGCGTAAGATACTACAAAGGTTTGGGAAAGAGCAGAGTGTATCATTTTGCTAGCCGCAGCACTGGGCGTGTGAAACGAAATGATGGGAGAACAGAGTTTATCTTAAAATGGGGATTGAGTAGCAATACTTTTTTCAAGAATTATCTAAAAATTGGCCCTAAGTTTTTAGGTACCTTACCAGCTCCTGAGGAAAACTTTACCCTTAAATTAAAGAAACAAATCGACCGCTGGAAAGTTAAATTTAAAACGCGTCCAATTGATATTTCTTAGCCATGACTAATTTCAAAAGTCTTATCAAGCATGTACCTCATTCTCGTGGCTATGCCCTTGAGTTTATGCATAGATTTCTTTCAGAACATGACGTAAAAGATAAAACAGTAATTGATGTGTCGGCTGGCTCGGGTTTTGTTGCCAACCTTTGGCATAATGCAGGAGCAAGTGTACAAGCGTTTGATATGTATCCTGATGTTTTCAAAAGTGAGGCAATTAGTTGTTCATTCATCGATTTGAATCAGCCTCTAAATATTGCATCTGCAACCGCTGATTATGTTTTATTGATGGAAACCATTGAGCATATCCCGAATCAGACTTTTCTCTTACAAGAATTATCAAGAATACTCAAACCCGATGGTACGCTTATCATCACCAAACCCAATAACAGTGGTTTGAGTGGTCGTTTAGGGAATTTATGGGTAGAGGCAGAACGTGGAAATATGTTTTTATCGAATGAAGCCAGTGTGATAGGGTACGACGATACCCATATTTATAACGGACGTGTATATTTGTGTACTGCTCAACGCCTTCGTACTTTAGCTGGTTTAGCTGGTTTAAAGCTCAAAGAAATACACCCCAATAAATTGAGTGGAAGTTCTCTAGTTTGGTTCGTAATATTTGGAATTTCCCTAAAGATTCGTTCATTTCTTACATTAAAGCGAATGTTAAGAAAAACTCAAAATGAGGTGGAAAAGCAAATATTAAAAGAACAGCACGCATTAAATACTAACTTGACTCTACTTCTACACAAACATTTGTGTGTAAGTTTTCAAAAAAGATAAAAGAAAAGGTCTCGTATAATACGAGACCTTTTCTTTTATCTTTCATAAGAATTGTACTACCGTTTCTAAACTAACTCCTCGAGAGCCTTTAATCAACACATAAGAATCTTTTAGTTGCTTATCAATGAGCCAGTTATGCAGAGAAAATTTATCAGAGAAATAAAAGGCATTTGGTAAAAATTCGAGTGCGTTGGTCATTAATTCACCAAACAAAACTACCAAATCAAAATTACCTTTAGCTACCAATTCTCCAATCATTCGGTGTTCGGCAGGGCCTTCTTCTCCTAATTCAAACATATCTCCCAAAATCACTACTTTCTTTTTAGAAGTTTGCAAGTTGATAAAATTCTGAATAGATGCCGACATCGACGAAGGATTAGCATTATAGGCATCTAATAAGATACTATTACTGCCTTTTTCTACAATCTGAGAGCGATTATTATCTGGATTATATTCTGCTGCTGCTTGATTAGCCAATTCGGCTGGCACACCAAAATATTTACCAACTGCAAGTGCAGTAGCGATATTATCGAAATTATATGCACCCGGCAAGTGGCTATCATAACTTACTCCGTTTACTGAAAATACTGCCACAGGTGAATCTTGTAAGAGTTTTACTTCATCGTTATTCAAATAATCTATTCGTTCTTTGAATTTACGTTGTGAAGCCATCGTAAGTAAAGACTCACTATTATTGTTGACGAAAACTGTTCCACCCGATTTGGCCAAAAAGTCGTAAAGTTCGCCCTTACCTTTCTTTACCCCTTCAACTCCTCCAAAACCTTCTAAATGTGCTTTCCCAACATTGGTGATAAACCCATGTGTTGGTTCGCAAATAGTACATAAATCTCTAATCTCTCCTTGATGATTAGCTCCCATTTCGATTACCGCAATCTCATAACTATCATCAATGCCTAAAACCGTCAATGGAACCCCAATATGGTTATTATAATTTCCTTTAGTAGAATACGTTTTATATTTCTTTGATAAAACTGCTGCGACTAACTCTTTTGAAGTTGTTTTGCCATTAGAACCAGTCATGCCAACGAAAGGAATATTTAATTGTTGACGATGATAGTTTGCTAATTTCTGAAGCGTATAAAGCACATCTCCAACCAAGATACAGCGTTCATCAATGACATATTCTGCCTCATCAATTACAACATAACTCGCACCTTTATTCAGGGCTTCTTGAGCAAAAGTATTTGCATTAAATTTCTCTCCTTTTAGAGCAAAAAACATTACTCCTTCGTCAATCTTACGAGTATCTGTCGAGACACCATTACTGGCTTTAAATTTTTGATAAAGTTCGGCGATAGACATATTTTTATTTGAATATTTCGATTTTATTACGGCAAATTTACTGCTAATAAATTGTTTTGTATTTATGAGTAAATAACTTTTATTTGTTAGTAATTTCTATTCAAAACCTATTAAAGACATGAAAAAACTCATTTTCACTTTTCTCATTATTTGTTTGGGCTTTCATTTTGCTTCTGCACAAACAAGCCCCAGCGATTCCCTGCAACAATACGTAGGTACTTATAAAGTAAAAGATAGCAATCCGTTTGCTACTTATAAGGTAAAATTGGTAGATGGTCACCTTACTGGGGAAGCCGATGACTATGGGGCAAATAAGTTGGTTAAAAAGCCTGAAGCAGATAAGTTTCAATCAACGAGTTCGTATGGTTCGATTATTACTTTTACGCGAAACTCCGACAAGAAAATCAACGGTTTCAAAATGGAAATTCAGGGAACCGAGTTGGAAGCCACGAAAGAATAATCAAGTATATAGTAAACCCCAATTAATGTAATTGGGGTTTTGATTATTCAAATAATTAGATTTGCTCTCTATTCAACCATTTTTCTTGGTAGTTAGGTTTAAATGCTTCCATTTTTGAAAATAATTCATCAAGATTATCAGCCACAAGCAATAATTTTCGGTTTTCGGGCTTCAAAAATCCTTCTTCTACCATCACATCCAACTGCTTCAATAAATTGTCATAGAAACCATTTACGTTTAAAATTCCAATCGGTTTTTGGTGTAGCCCCAACTGCGACCATGACAAAATCTCAAAAAGTTCATCCATACTACCATAGCCTCCGGGCAGTGTGATAATCCCATCACAAAGCTTTTCCATCAAAGCTTTTCGTTCATGCATGGTTTCCACTTTATACATTTCAGGTAGATTTTTATGCCCAACCTCCATTCTATCTAGAAAATGTGGAATAATACCGGTTACATGCCCATTATTAGCTAAAACCGAGTCGGCTACAATACCCATTAAACCTAAGCTTCCTCCACCATAAATCAATCGAATATTTTTCTCAGCCAGTTTTTTACCAAGCTGTTCAGCAGTTTCTTTATAAATTGGTTTGGTGCCAGGATTAGCACCGCAGTAAACTAAAATTGCTTCCATCGTTTGTCTTTTATATTTGTTATAAAGTATATGAGATAAACCTTAAAAAATAAAACCCAACGAAACGTCGGGCTTATTTTGTTCGCTAAATTTGTCAGGAAAAAAAATCTTTGTTGTACTGTGGATATATTATTCTAATAAAGTGCAAGTTATAGACTTGCCTATAATTATGCAACATTTTTTTCAAAACAGGCTTCCCTGCACTGCTTGCGGCATTATTTTAGGTTCTTTGATTGCAAGTCTATATTTCGCATTAATTGTATTTATCCAATATTTTGTGAGTTCTGGAGCAAATTCATTCTCTCCACAATGCACAAAAATAAATGCACTATTTAGTCCAGCATCAAGCCATTTTTTTAATCTTTCACACCAATCATCTACTCTCGTGTAATCGGTAGGGTGTAATTCGTTCCCTACAAACCTTAAGGTTAGTTTCGGAATTGTTAACGTTGTATGCAGTACATCTCTTCTTCCAGAAACATCTGAAATGACAGTTCCTACGTTCAACTCTGCTAACATTTCACAAGTTTTCGCCCAAATATTTTTATCACTAAACCAATCTTGGTGCCGAAATTCTACTGAAACAGGAAAACCTTTGGGTAGCTGTTTCAAGAAAGCTTCTAAACTTTTCAAGCGTCGAGGGTCAAAGGTTGGAGCAAGCTGCAAAAAAGTCATTCCGAGGTGGTCTCCAAGCCCTAAAATAGCTTCACAAAATTGTTCAGTCAGAAACTCACAACCAATTAGTTGTCTATCATGGCTGATAGCTTGCGGAAACTTCGGGCAAAACTTAAATCCATCTGCAGCTGATTCTTTCCACCGTTCAACTGTTTTAGACGTTGGAATTTGATAATGGGTCACATTTAACTCGATTGTATTAAATTGTCGAGTATAGTAATACAAAAAATCTTTATCTTTTGCATTTGAAGGATAAATCTTTCCAATCCAATCTTTATTTGCCCAAATTGGTGGGCCAAAATATAACTCAGGTTTACTTACTTTTGGTGCTACCGCAAGCGTTTGGGCAGTAAATGGGTTATCGGCTGGAAGCGTAAAATCTACTTTCGAAATATCTTGGAGTTTTCCAAAATCCATTAATTCTATAAAATTATAAGAGCCTCAAACTTCTCCTCGCTCGAAACTTTTCGGATAAAAATATTCTTAATCACCTAGGCTATAAACTCTACATTCATGCTGCCAACTGTAATGAGCAGTACTAAAAATAAGATTTAATGGGTGATTAAATGTTTTTTCATGTAATAAATCCTCGTTTATTACATATTGTGGATCGAGATTGACTACAAAAATATACTTCGGATTATCTTTCAGAGTCCAAATCATCAATTTTTGTTCTTGTGTAGGATACAAAAGCCAATTTACGTCACGTCCCTTTATTTCATCCCAAAGTCTCTCCGCCAATTGGTGCATCTGCTGAAATAAACCAAACTGATAATGGTTTTTTCCCCAAATAAATGGCCCATGTGTTACTTTATCTCGGTCATTATCATCACGAATAGCAAATACGTATAACTTCGTATATTCTTCATTTAATCCTCGTTCAAGATGCATATTGCGAGTTTCAAACCCTAAACCTACATAACTTGGCATATCGGTTAGGAACAAGGAGACAAACAAACGGGTATAATTTGCTGTACGGTAAAACTCATCAAAGCGAGGGTCATCCTTATCGGCGGTCATCACCGTGAAATTAGGAGCAAACCTTCTTGTCCTGAGCAAATCGTAGTATTTTACAAATTTCTGCATAAATTCTTGCGAACCTACTATTGAAGATTGCAAATCACCTAAGGTTGAATCTGCATCAATAGCCTCAAGGTGATCATTTTCATCTCCATACCCCATAAAGTCTGGTTCAACTAAAAATGTTTCAGCAAAAAAACCAAAGTATTTTACGCCTTTATTTTGCACATAATGCTTTACTGCCATGAGTGGGTCATAATACTTATCTGGATTTGCTGGTACACCCGTTGAGCGTGGCTGCACGTGAGCCATATCTCCTCGCATAAAGTCAAGGTTATATTCATGTTGACAATCATATACTTTCTGACAGAAATACTCCCAAACCTGTTTATTAGGGTTTTCAAAATCTAATTCCCAATTTGAATTATCATCTTTTGAGTGATAGAACTTATAACGCGTTAAAGGGCCAAAAACCCTCGACATTGCCTGTGGTTCATCAAATTCATAGGTGTACCAACGATTGCCATTTTCATCAAGGACAAACTCTTCCGAGTTAATATGCAGGCCTCTGTAAGGTGGAGCCATGGTCATTGGCAGAGTCTCGTAGCCTTGGTATATCAACTCGTGCATAAGCTCAACCCTACGACGTAAACGTCTTTCTGTGTCATCTTTATGACCAAAAATAATTTCAAGTCGTTGGGCATCATTCAAAATCGGAATTTCAGGCGAAAACAATGTGTTTTTAGAGTATGAAATTGGCGTACCGTTGGCCGTTCCATTTCTACCCAAATAATGCCAAATAATTTCCTCAATTTCTCGATAAATGGTTTCAGAATTACTCGTTATTCTACCACCAACTCTTCTAACCCATTCAAAAAATCTAGGATAGGCAATAACCATTTCTGAAAAACGGTCAGTATGTGGAATCACATCCATGCCAACACTTTTCCCCATGGCGTGTAAAATATTCACCACAAACCTCAATTGTTTCTCAACAGTATTTAAGGCTGGTATTGCAATAGCTAGCTCTGAGCTATAAAATTCTTTATTGATATTAAAGCTAGTCATACCATAAAGGCTACCTACTACACCAGGCTCCCAAATGGGTAATAAGTGTATCGAATCTTGTGCTTTAGGAAGCGTAAACGCATATTTAATGACATTAAAAAAGTTATGAATGGTACGTACGTTTATACCAACCATATTAGATTTTTTCAGCCAAGTAGAATCTGTGTGATTTTGCAGTGGACTTTCAATACCTTTTTCGGGGTCAATTGCTCGTTGAATAATGTCTGTGCCAAAACGGCGTTGAAGTATATCTAAAACTTCATAAACATTAAGCTGCACAGCAATTTCGGGTAAAAGGTTTTCGATGTACGACGTCTGGTGTGAGGTATATTTATCTTTATATAAATAATGATTCTGACGCCACAAATCAAACATCGAAGCTTGTGTATAAGTATCAGGTGTCATCGAATTTCATCATAGGTTATATACAAAATTATGAAATACCCTCAACAAATTGCACTCTAATCAATAAAAATTTAAAAGCCCCACTCGAACTAGTCAAGTAGGGCTTATTTCGTGAGCTCTAGTTATCTATAATTAGCTAAATACATTCCTCTTATTTTGGATTTGTGATTAAATCACAAAGTATTCTTTCGGCTTCCGTCAAAATAAGGTCTTTCTCCTTTTCATCTTTCTCGCCAGCACTCAATTTATTAACGGCTTTTCTGCGTTTTTCATTTTCGTCACGCTCTTGTTTACGTTTGGCTTCATTGAGCGAAATTACTGTAATATCTTTAATCTTACGGTACTCATCTAAATCATCTGTTAACTGTTTCAACTCTTGGTCTGATTTCAATCGAGCTTGATATTTTTCTTGTAGCTTAGCAATAACCTTATCGTTGATGACTGTTGTTTTTTCGTAGTCTGAAGTTTTGATTTGGTCATAAGGTAATGCACTTGGCTGCGAACTTTCTCCCATTTCTTCTGGGTCAAAAGGCGTAGGTAATTGAATATCTGCTGATACCCCTTTACGTTGCGTACTATTACCAGTTATACGATAAAACTTCTCAGTGGTCAGTTTTAATTGCCCGTATCTTTCTTTTTGGTCAAAACCAACAGTAGCTTTTTTATCTGTTGACGCTGTGCGGGGAGACAATAAGAATTGGTCTAAATCAACCAATTGCTGGACGGTTCCTTTACCAAATGATTGTTCTCCAACAATTACACCACGTTTATAATCTTGAATTGCTCCTGCAAAAATTTCAGATGCCGATGCACTAAAACGATTTTGAAGAATAACTAATGGGCCACCATAAACAACTTCTGGGTCAGTATCGCTTTCTACATCAACACTTCCGTTATTATCACGTCGTTGTACAACTGGTCCTTTCGTAATGAATAATCCAGTTAGGTTAATCGCTTCTGTTAATGAACCGCCTCCATTGTTGCGTAAGTCTATCACTACCCCATCTACGCCTTTGGCTTTAAATTCTGTCAAGAAACGTCTGACATCTTTGGTTGTACTTTGAAAATCTCCACCACGGCGGGCATCTTCAAAGTCACGATAAAACATCGGAATATCAATTACCCCAAGCTTATAATCTTTACCGTCTTTTTTCATCGGTACAACTTTACCCTTGGCAACAGCTTCTTCAAGTTTTACCTTTTCACGAACTAAACGAAGCTCTTTTGTAGGCGAACCCGCAGGTGCATCACCTGGTAATAATCTAACACGCACAACTGTTCCTTTTGTACCGCGAATTAGTTTCACCGCATCATCTGTCAACCAACCAACAATGTCTTGCCATTGACCATTTTCACCTTGTGCAACTGCCACAATTCTATCATTCTTTGTAGCCTGACCGCTTTTAAACAATGGCCCTCCTGGAATTATCTCGGCAATTTTCACATAGTCACCTTCATTTTGTAATGAAGCACCAATTCCTTCAACCGACTGGCTCATTTCAATATTAAATTGAGCCGCCGTACTCGGAATCATATAATTTGTATGCGGGTCTATTGTCTCTGAAAAGGCGTTCATAAACGACTGAAACACATCATCAGCTCTCCACTTTGCTATTCTACTTTCCCAACGCTTGTAGCGGTCTTTTAGTGTAGCTATTGTTGCACTATCTTTACTTCCACTTAGCTTCAAATCAAGAACTTGGCTTTTTACAATCTTACGCCAAACATCGTCTAACTCTGCCGTATTTTTTGCCCATGTAGCTTTATCACGGTCAGTTTCATACGATTCATCAACTGTAAAATCAAATGGCTTATCTAATAAGGCCATGATAAAATCGTGGCGTTCTTTATAGCGTTTACGATAAAGGTTAAACACCTCAAACGGTGCGGTTAAATCTCCTTCAAGTAAGTTTTCATCAATGCTGTATCTGTATTTTTCAAATGATTTGATATCACTTTCAAGTAAATACGAATGTCCACCATCAACATCTTTTAAAAAATTATCCCATACTTTTGCCGAAAAATCATCGTCTAACTTAAACTTTTGGTAATGATGGTAGCTTAGAAACTGCGTAGCAAATTGCTCAACTTGCTCCTGCGTACGAGTTGGTTTTAAGTCGTTATAGCCATAAGTGGGCGACGAACTCTGATTTTGTGCTTTATTTTCAAAGCAACCAAAAAGACCAGTTAAGGTCAGCAAAACGATGATTCTTTTCATAATTTGTATCATAACCACCCTCGGGATTATGCAGCCCGCCCCATTAGGGGAGTTCTATTTATTTAACAATATCTAATAACTCTACTTCAAAAATCAACACTTGATTCGGACCGATACTCGGTGGACCTTGTGGACCATAAGCTAAATCAGAAGGAATAAATAGTTTCCACTTAGAACCTACTGGCATTAGTTGAAGAGCTTCAACCCAACCTTGAATTACTTGAGTTACTCCAAACTCTGCTGGTTCACCACGCTCTACTGAACTATCAAAAACAGAACCATCAATCAATGTTCCATGATAATGTACACGTACTCTGTCAGATGATGCTGGTTTCACTCCATTACCCTCTTTCATAATTTGATACTGTAAGCCACTTGGTAATGTAACCACGCCAGTTTTAGTTTTATTTGCAGCTAAGAATTTATCACCAACTGCTTTGTTAGCAGCCCCTTTCTTCATAGATTCATTCTGAAAATATCCTTGAATATAGGCATTGGCAGCATTAGGTTCCATCCAAGTAGCTTGTCCTGCTAAAACTTGGTCGATTGCTTTGGCCATCATTTCTGAATTAACTTTCAAATTTTGTTGTTTTAAGTTTCCAGCGATATTCATTCCAATCGCATAACTTAATGAATCAACAGTATTTTTCATTCCATTATTAGTAGCTACCACAACCGATTTTACTGGTGCTGCTGGTTTAGTAACTGGTACTTTAGGTTTAGATGCTGGTGCTTTGCTCCCTTGTGCAAACGAGAGTTGTGTTATCAGAATAGTTGTAGCGAAAGCAATAATTGTTTTTTTCATTTCTTAATGATGTACTTATTAGAATTAAATTTTTTATGAATAACAAATAAACGTACTTTTAGTCTAAAAATTAGTATTTATATAAAAAAACTATGTAATAACGATAGATTTACGTCTGATTCTTGATAATAGTTCATGTATGGTGTATAATTTTAACATATTTTAATAAAATCGCTTCAAGTATTACTCATAAATATGCTTATTCCTGAAGAATTCAAACGTTATAACCGCCAAATGCTCATGCCAGAATTTGGCGAAGAAGGTCAAATAAAGCTAAAGAATTCAAAAGTTTTAGTGATTGGTTGTGGTGGACTCGGAAGTCCTATTTTACTATATTTAGCTGCTGCAGGAATTGGAACTTTAGGTTTAGTCGAAAATGATACCATTGATGAAAGTAATCTTCAAAGGCAAATTTTATATAGCACTTCCTCTGTTGGGCAATCTAAAATTGAGCAGGCGGCCAATCGTTTACATGCACTTAATCCTTTAGTAGATATCGAATTACACCAAACACGACTTACCACTCAAAACGCTTTAGAGATTTTCAGCAATTATGACCTAATCATTGATGGAACCGATAATTTCCCAACGCGTTATCTAGTAAATGATGCTTGTGTGCTGCTAAACAAACCTTTTGTCTATGGTGCTATTCACCGCTTTGAAGGTCAAGTTGCTGTATTCAATTATAAAAATTCAGTTACATATCGAGATTTATTTCCTTCACCACCCCCTCCCGAACAGGCACCAAACTGTGCTGAAGCAGGTGTATTAGGTGTGTTACCCGGAATAATTGGTTCGATGCAAGCTTTAGAAGCAATAAAAGTCATCACAGAAATAGGGGAAACTTTAGCTGGAAAACTTTTTATTCTTGACACGCTTTCAATGCAGAGTAGAATAATTAAAATTTCAAAATCACCTGAAACACCCAAAATCACACAACTAATTGATTATGAGAGCTTTTGCGGCTTAAAATCTGCTAATGAGATATCATTTGAAGAGTTAAAGTTTTTGGATAATTATCAGTTGATTGACGTTCGAGAAATGCATGAATATAAGGCTCGAAATATTGGCGGTGAATTAATGCCACTTTCCGAACTTGAAAAACATATTACAAATATAAGTCGTGAAAAAACCGTAATTATTCATTGCCAAAGTGGCATTAGAAGTAAAAAAGCTATTAAAATATTAGAAGAAACTTATGGTTTTAATAATCTCCTAAATCTAACAGGAGGAATTAATGCTATATGATTTGTTAGAATTTGTATGAAGAAAGTATTGCTAGAAAAAGTAAAAGAACTTTTAGAAAATAGAATGAAAACCTCATTTGAGGCGATGGAAGCAGCCAAAAACTCTGCTAATGAAGAAGGGAAAAGTTCGGCAGGAGATAAATACGAAACTGCTCGTGCTATGGGACAAATAGATCGTGAAATGAACGGAAGAATGTATGAACAAGCACGCCAAGAACGGCTTTCTCTAGATAAAATTGACCCCGATTTTACTCCTACAAAAGTAACTTTCGGGGCTTTGGTTGAAACAACTATGGGTCTTTTTTTTGTATCGGTTGGTGCCGGAATTATTGAAATTGACGGTAAAAAAATTATGCTTATCTCTGCTCAGGCACCTGTTGGCCAACTAATTAATGGTCAAGAAGCTGGTTATTCCTTCACATTCAGGGGTTTAACTCAGGAGATATTGAGTATTTCCTGATATTCTTCGGGGGTATTATTGTCTTTTTGGAGCCTATAAACAACAAAAAAGGCAGCCTTGTGAGCTGCCTTTTTACTTAATGAAATCCTGGCGTCTACCTACTCTCCCAAT
>NZ_LXHX01000110.1:0-39284 GCF_001649495.1 Emticicia sp. MM
CCTTCAGCACGACCTGGGAGATTTGATAAATCACGTCCACGAGGAGCTCCTGTGCCAATGAAAACAGCGTCATATCCATCATTTAAAACACTTTTTAAACTCGAAACGTAGGTTTTGAAATGTTGATGAATGCCTAAATTCAAGATGTTGTTTACTTCTTCATCTAATACAGATTCGGGTAAACGGAAAGAAGGAATCTGACTACGCATCATACCACCACCTTTGATTTGTTCATCAAAAACGTGAATTTCATAGCCTAAAGGTGCTAAATCACGAGCAACGGTTAAAGATGCAGGCCCTGCTCCAATTAGAGCGATACGTTTACCATTGCCTTTAGAAGGAATTTTAGGAAGTAAATGCGATATATCGCCTTTATTATCGGCAGCTACACGCTTCAAGCGACAAATGGCTACAGGTTCTTCATCAACTCTACCACGGCGACATGCTGGTTCGCAAGGGCGGTCGCAGGTACGACCTAAAACACCCGGGAAAACATTAGATTCCCAATTGACCATGTAGGCTTCGGTGTATTTTTCAGCAGCAATAAGCCTGATGTATTCAGGCACGGGTGTATGTGCAGGGCAAGCATACTGGCAATCTACGACCTTATGGTAATATTCTGGGTCGTGTACATTTGTTGGTTCCAATGATTGAATAGGTTTAAATTGAAATCAGTAGGTAAAACTACTTAAATTTAAAAAGTATTGCCAAATATTATTTTGTTAAATATTTAAAGTGGCAATTATTATATAGTTTTTTGTTAATTTAATACAAGTTTGTAAGCTGTGTTTGTTAGCTGTGCGAAGTTTGTAACTTCGCACGGGCGTTTATTCATCTCCGATGAATAAATATTGTTTATGAGTTGCCATCAGGAGATGGCGGTACACACCTACGAAGTTTCAAACTTCGCAGAGCAAATAAATCACATAAGACTCCCAAAGTTTGACTCTTTAATTGCATTAAAAACTTAGGTTCAACTAAATCGATGTCAATAAGCCCTTTTTTACCTACATAATTTCTTGCACTTGAATATAAATAGTCAGATGCTTTTTCGACAATGCCTGCTCTAACTGGATTTAAGTGAATATATTCTAACTTTGTCCACATGAAGTTTTCAGTAAATATTTCTTCGGAGTGGCTGCCGTATTTCCAAAACTGATGAGTATCATTTCTGCTATGACTCCGAGCTGCAAATTCAAATCGTTTTAGCATCCAATCTTTTCTGCTTTCGGGTTCAGTTTTAATTAAGTTTATGCAGTTTTTTGCTGTAAACTTTTTGAAATCTCTTACTAAATCTGATAAACGCTCATTTTTCGACCCCATTACCACATGAATATGATTACTCATAATTACATAAGCATTCAGAATGATTCCTTTTTCCTTTCGGCAATAATCAAAGCTTTCTAAAATCAAATCCCGATAGTTTTTTCGAGAAAAAACGTCAACCCAATCTACAACAGTAAAGGTCATAAAATGAGGTAATCTTTGGTCTCTTATATTGTAACCTTCTTCTTTCATTTTCTTATCACAGCAAATTGTCATCAGAAGATGACATAACGCCTCCGCGAAGTTGGAAACTTCGCAG
The DNA here is from genome assembly GCF_001649495.1 of Emticicia sp. MM. NCBI lineage: Bacteria > Pseudomonadati > Bacteroidota > Cytophagia > Cytophagales > Leadbetterellaceae > Emticicia > Emticicia sp. MM. Next base: position 1,586 of record NZ_LXHX01000110.1, read on the forward strand.
AGCCAAGCATAATCTTACATCTGCTTCAACTCACTTACCAATTTTGATAAAACTCCTTTGGCATCACCAAAAAGCATGCTTGTTTTTGGTTGATAGAAAAGAAGGTTATCAATACCTGCATAACCAGCATTCATACTTCGCTTATTCACAATTACGTTAGTAGCATTTTCTACATCTAAAATTGGCATTCCAAAGATAGGCGAGGATGGGTCAGTTTTAGCCGCTGGATTTACCACATCATTTGCTCCAACAACCAAAACTACATCAGTTGTGGCAAATTGTGGGTTGATATCCTCCATCTCTACGAGTTTATCATAAGAAACATTACTTTCTGCTAAAAGAACGTTCATATGGCCGGGCATACGACCCGCCACAGGGTGAATGGCATAGACTACTTCAACGCCTCTTTCTTCCAATAATTGCTCTAATTCGTGAATCACGTGTTGAGCTTGTGCAACTGCCAAGCCATAGCCAGGGACAATAACCACTTTCTTGGCGTAATTCATAAGAATAGCTGTGTCCGAAATCGAAATATCTTTGATTGAGCCTTTTACGTCAGTGCCACCACTAGCAGCAGCTCCGCCACCGAATGCTCCGAAGATGACATTACTTAATGGGCGATTCATGGCTTTACACATGGCCAATGTAAGGATTGTTCCTGCCGAACCTACTAAAATACCACCCGTAAGCATGACTTGATTTTGATATAAAAATCCACCAAAAGCAGCAGCTAATCCAGTAAATGAATTAAGTAAAGAAATAACTACTGGCATATCTGCACCTCCAATCGGAATCACAAATAAAACGCCATAAATCAAGGCACAAATAAATAATAAAACTACCAAGAAAAGATGCTCAGGTTGTGCGTAAACGATGTATGCTCCAAATAGAATTAAGGCAATCATTATTGCCGTATTCAGAATGTTGTATGAAGAGATTCTGATTGGTTTTTTCATGGTTTCATTGAGTTTCAGGAAAGCGATAATACTTCCGCTAAATGAAACAGAACCAATAATAAGACCCGCAATAATTGTGGCCAAAGCACCTGTTTTGCCCAGATTATGCTCATATTCCATTAAGCCAATGAGAGCAGCACAGGCTCCACCCATACCATTGAATAATGATACAAGTTCGGGCATTTTGGTCATCTGTACTCGTCGTGCAGTTATCCAACCAGCAATTGTACCAACACCAATAGCCGCTAAAATTAAGATGATTTTTACTGGCTCTCGACTTGTATAGCCATCGGGGTGATTATATAAGAAAATTGTTCCAATAATGGCCAATGTCATTCCAAAAGCAGCATAGAGGTTTCCCTTACGAGCTGTGTCAGGATGACTAAGCATTTTAAGACCGATGACAAAAGTCACTGAGGCAATTAGATAAATGATTTCGAGGATATATTTTATTTCCATGAGTTTCGAGAAGACAACTTGCCTTATTAGTTTTCGCTCCCTGAGCGTAGCCACAATGGAATTGCCGAAGGGAAGGAAGGGTTATTTTTTCTTTTTAAACATTTCTAACATTCTATCGGTAACAGCAAATCCTCCGACAACATTGAGTGTGCCGAGCACAACCGCCACAAACCCTAAGGCTAAAGAAAGTAGATTATCGGCTGGAGTATTGAGCATTACGATGATAGCTCCCACGATTACAACACCATGTATCGCATTGGCACCACTCATCAGAGGCGTATGAAGTACAGCTGGTACTTTTCCGATTACCTCTACACCAACAAAGACAGATAAGATAATGATGTATATCATCTGCATATTTTCGCCGAGGAAAGTAAGAATTTCGTTCATTTGATTATTTGATTTTTCTTCGATGTCTTCGACTACGCTCAGACACCGAAGAAAAGAGAAAATTTAGTATTTTATATCTATTTTTTTGTTCAAATTTCGGTGGTTGAGCGTATCGGACAGGCAATGCTACCGAAACTACCGAAATTTATTTCAATATACTTCCATTATGTACAATCAATGAACCTTTCGTGATTTCTTCATTCAATTCCCATTTAAAGCCATCCTTTGTGGCAAGATGAGTTAAGAAAGTAGCAATATTTTTGGCGTAGAGTTCGCTGGCATTTAATGGAAGTAAAGAGGGAATATTAGGTTCTCCAACTATCGTTACGCCATGTTTTTCGACGGTTTTTCCAAATTCGCTGCAAGCACAATTTCCGCCTTGTTCAACGGCCATATCGACAACGACAGAACCAAATTTCATGTTTTTTACGACATCTTCAGGAATTAACATAGGTGCTTTCTTCCCAGGAATAAGAGCAGTAGTTATCACCAAATCTGCCTCGCAGATATGTTTGGCTATTACTTCTTGTTGTTTTTTTAAGAAATCTTCCGAAACGCCTTTTACATAACCCCCTTCAATTTTGATAGAATCATCACCTTTGACTTCAATGAATTTTCCGCCTAAAGATTCAACCTGTTCTTTTGTTTCGGGGCGAATATCGCTAACCTCGACAACAGCACCGAGGCGTTTGGCTGTGGCAATCGCTTGTAAACCAGCTACACCCGCACCCATGATTACTATTTTGGCAGGCTTGATTGTACCGGCAGCTGTCATGAGTAAAGGAAAGATTTTACCTAAGTGATAAGCACCAATAATGACCGATTTGTAACCTGCTAAGTTTGCCTGTGAACTCAGAGCATCCATTTTCTGGGCTCTTGAAATGCGAGGAATAGCATCGACTGAAAATGCAGAAATGTTCTGTTTGGCCGCTGCCTCAACCATTTCTTGATTGGTAGCCGCATACATAAATGAAATAGCCACAGCACCTTTTTTCAGGTGACTAATTTCTTCAACTGTCAATGGATTGACTTTCAGTACAACATCGGCAGAAGATAGTAAAGCCGATTTATTGGTTTCAATTGAAGCTCCTACGGAGGTGAAAGAAGTATCTTCAAAATAAGAACTTTTTCCCGCGTCTTTTTCGATTATACATTCAAATCCTGCTTGGATTAATTGTTTACATACATCGGGTGTGAGAGCAACTCGGCGTTCGAATGGCTTCGTCTCCTTAATTACGGCTAATTTCACAGTGCTTTTGGTCAAATGAGGTTTTCTAAAAGCAATGTAAAAATATTTCAATTATTTATCAAAATATTTATAAAATATTTTTTTGAGTTATGGCTGATAATCAATAGGTAAGAATTCACCCATTTTTTCGTAACCCCATCGGCCTTCAAATAATACAGCTAATGGGTCGGCCAAATAGCCACTTGGGTCGATAGGTATATGAGGTTCTAAAAGTGTGATGATTGAATTTTGGGGAATATCTTTTTTCCCATACTCGGCAAATTGTGGTTCTTCACATTCTCCATCATAGAATACATATATTTGTCGCTCAAAGTTTAAGTACGGAATATGGTCTTTTACTTCTATAATACAATTTTCATCTAAAGGTAAGCGATGAAGGTATTTTACGTAAGGTGATTGCCTCGGGGTATATAATTTATGCATCCAAGGGTTGGCACTCATGATAGTTTCGGTCGAATCAATCTCTTTCTTTTGCTTCGAGGCACGTTGAATAACATTTCCTAAACTATCTTTTATTTCAGGAATAACCGGAACCATAAAAAAGCGTTTTTCTTCTTTATACATGGTATAAACGCTGTAGCCCATGCGTTCCCATTCATGGTTGATAGTTGATTTAAAGAAATGTTGAGGTGAGCCATAATAGGCTTTTTGCCTATTTACTAGCCACTTATGCTGTTTTTTTTCATTTTTGGTTACTATTTCTTCAAACAAAGGGTAGCCATAATAACTCACATATCCTTGCGAAAAATTATACTTAAATTCAACTAGGTCATATTTGATAATATAGCCCAAAGCATCGTTTTCGATAATTAAAGGCTCGTCGGCTCTAATGGTTAGTTCAGATTCATCATCGTTCAAAGAAAACCAAAGGGCTTTTGGGTTTTTCAAAAAACACGACTTCGAAAATTCAGTCCGACCCATAAAGTTATCTAAGAATAGTTGACCGTATTTTTCGAAACCTAACCTTAGTCTTTTAATCGTAACACCTTGTAGAGCAACAGCATCGGGGCTTAGGAGTATCAGAAGAGGTTTACGGAGAGTATCAGCTTTAATACGAATGGAAAGTTTTTCGTACCCTACATAGCTTACCACGAGGTCGAGCACACCCGCAGGCACATTCATGAGTTTAAAGTGACCTTTGTCGTCGGTTTGTTGGCTTTTAGTAGAATTGCTGATAAACACATTGGCAAAAATCAAAGGTTTTCTATCATCTGCTCCTAAAACTTTACCTTCGATATTTCTCTGAGAAAAAACGAATAACGGGAAAAAAAGAGCGATTAACAATCTAAAACGCATAATACCAACAATAAAATCTAGAATAGAAAACTAATAATTTTACAAATTAATCAATAATTAGTGATATTCTGGACTGGCAAAATAAAAAAACGATATTTTTTTTATTTCAAACGTCTTTCGAATGTCTCGAACTTTTGCCAAATTTGATTATCGAAACTTAATATATGGAAGAACAAAAGAAAATAACGAAAAAATACTCAAACGACGATATTACGGTTATTTGGCAGCCACATATTTGTATTCATTCGGCTATATGCTTCAAAGGTTTAGCGGGCGTATTTGACCCTCGAAGAAAACCTTGGATAGTACTTGAAAATGGTGATAGTGAGCAAATTATGCAGCAAATAGATAAGTGTCCGTCTGGTGCTTTATCGTATGTTAAAAAAGAAGAGGAAGCTCAAGAAGTAGATATAGAAACCATCATCGAGCCCCTTCAAAATGGGCCATTGTTGGTATATGGAAATATTTCGATTAAAGATGCTGAAGGAAATATGACCCAAAAATATAAAACAACAGCATTGTGTCGATGCGGGGCGTCGAAAAATAAACCTTATTGTGATGGCTCACATGTTAAGGTGGGGTTTGTAGGATAAAACAGTTTGACAGGTTTGTAACCTTTCAAACGTAAAATGCTCAAAATTAAGATTTATACAAGAATAATTAGCAGAGCAATAAAAAAGCGTAGAATTTGAAATATTCTACGCTTTTTTATTGATTATGCTGAAGCTTTCTCTTCTTCTAATTTTCGTTTCTCTTCTCTTGCCGAAATAATAATACTGATTTCGTAAAGAATATAGAGCGGGAAGGCCACCAAAATCTGACTCGTTACATCAGGTGATGGAGTGATAATTGCTGCAACAATTAAGATAACTACTACCGCGTGTCGGCGATATGTACGCATAAATTCTGGGCCAATGACACCCATTTTGGTCAATACAAAAATGGCAATTGGTAGCTGAAATGCAATACCACAAGCCAATGTAAGGGTTGCCAAAATAGAAATATATGAGCCAATGTCAAATTGGTTTTTGATACTTGGGTCAATTTGGAAATTTACCAAGAAGTTGATTGCCAATGGAGAAACAATATAATAACCAAAAGATACGCCTGTAAAAAACAAAAACGTAACGTAAAATACCGCACCACGAGCCGACTTAGCCTCTGAAGGTTTTAAACCAGGCTTAACAAATCGCCAAATTTCCCAGAAAACGTATGGAAACGCAAATACTAAACCAATAATTGCTGCCGAAGTAAGGGCCATTACAAACTGACCAGAAACTTCACGACTCATTAACTCAAAATTCAATTTTTCTACACATAAGCCTGGAGCTCCTACCATATCGCCTAATTTACACATCATGCGGTAGGTCCAAAAATCAGGTTTTGCTGGAGCTAAAATAACTTTGTTGTAGATATCGCCAATAAAAATAAAAGCGAAAACCATAAAGAAAACAATCGAAACAGCAGCACGAATGAGGTGCCAGCGAAGTTCTTCAAGATGGTCGAGAAACCCCATTTCTTTGCCTTCCGATTCCTTTCCGTCGTCGTCGTAATCAAAATAAGGTGTTTGGTCTAAAGGCATTTTCGTAATAATCTTTAGTGTAGAATATAATCATAATAAATGGTTCTGAGTAAATATCATTCGAATTTAGTCAGAACCATTTTCAGTTACTTATTTTTTAGGAGCAGAGGTAGTATCAGCTTTTACTTTACCTGATTTTTTATCTTCAGCGTATTTTTTGTTTAAGCCTTCCAATACTGATTTTGTAATGTCTAAGTCTTCTTTAGCGTATAATACACCACCACCTTTCGAGTATCCAATTACCATATCATACTTATCGCCAGCGTTGAAATCTTTCAAAAATGCTTGAATATTATTCAAGATATCTTCAGTTTTCTTTGCTTCTTCTTTTGCTAAATCTTGAGCTGCTTTATCGCGGTAGGCCATAATTGATTGCTCTTCTTGCTGAAGTTGAGCCTGAGCAGTTTGTCCTTGCTCTTGTGTAAGTCCACCTTGTTGAGCTTTTTGTTGGAAGAACGCTACTTTATTCTGGAAATTACGTGCTTTATTAGCAATATCAGCTTCTAAGCGATAACGCTTGTTTTCAGAAGCTTTCACTACGTCTTTGTAATAATCGTATTGATTTAAAAGTGTGTCGGTATTTACATAAACAATGCGGCCTGCCACTTGTTTGCCACCCGATGTAGCAGTAGAAGAAGATTTGTCACAACCCCAGATAATCGCTGAAAGTAAAAGAACTACGATAGAAAAATTTTTCATGAGTAAATTTTAATTAAATGAGCTAAGGAGTGAACGACACAAAAATCTTCGACCCAAAAAGCTATAATGTTACTGTTTTTTAAATGGTTTTAGAAAAAATATAGTTCGCAAATATAGAAAAATCCCCCCGATTCGAAGGGATTTTATTGGTTTTATTTAAGTAATTGTCTGAAATGATACCCTGCGATGGCAGATAAACCCGCTACCTGTGAGCCAATAATTGCCGTAATTATAAAAAACGTAGGTGTTTCGGGAAGGTTTTTCAAGAATTTGATACTTTCCGAAAATAGACCAGCAATTTTTTGTAGCATGATTCCCTCATTGTTTGAATTCAAGAAAAAGGCATAACCAACCCAAAGCGTGGCCATAGCTCCAGCAGCAGCGATGTAAGCTCCAAACGCAGTTTTTGATTTCCAAGCTCCAATCGCAAATGAGATAGGAGCAATCACCCACCACGGTAGAAAATATTGTGCAATTGCACTGACGATTAATATGATAATATAGTTCATGTTTTAGAGTTCTGAGTTCTGAGTTTAGAGTTCTGAATTCAGAATAGCGAGAAAACTCACTCAGAACTCAGAACCGCACGGGCGGCCCCGTCTAAATTCAGAACTATTTTTTAATTATTTTAACTGTCCCTGTAATTCTGCTACTCTTTTCGTCTTTCGATTTCATGAAAAGTAGTTCATTCAATTCGCCTTTAGCCCATTTATCAATCATGTTATCGTAGAATGGACTCGCAGGATTCCCAGATTGTCCACCAGGGTATAGACCATAGGCTTTTGGCCAGCCTTTATCAAGCTGTACAACCATTCTCCATGATGGACCATTGAGTTCGGTAGTTGCATTTACAATGCCTGCACCACCACCATTCGGAATGTCCTGTCGACCAAAGCCTGCTAATCGGCCTAAATGATTAATGTCTGTGCTTTTTACTTTGGTCCATGCCCAGTTTTCAGCGTTCATTGAGCCATATTTTGCAGTTAATGAATCAATACTTGCTTTAAAACTTAGTTTTACAATATCCTTGAGAGTTTCTTGCTTATTAGGAGTTGAAATATTATCAAACCATTTAGCAGTTGGCTCTTTCTCTACCATATCCCACATTCTGTTTTTTGAAGGGTATATCATTGGTGCTTTCAAATCTTTAGTCGGAAACTCATCTTCAAAGACCCAGTAACGAAGTTCCTTTATCCAACGCTCAAAAATAGTTGGTCCAACCTCGTTGGCATCGTTTCTCAAATTCCACTTGGCTAAGGTCTGATAAGCAGGATTCTTTGTTTCTGCCGAATCTTCACTTAAAATTTTCATCAAAACTGGCAAAACCCTTCTAGCTTCGACATTAAAATTATCATTTTGCAACATTCGAAGGCTATCAACTGTTGCTTTTTGCATTTTTTCCAGACGCTCGTTGATTCGAATGGCACGTTCGCTAGGAGAAAATCTCCATCCTAAATAATAAGGGTAAGTAGGGTCGGCTGAGAATTGGTTAGCCGAACTCACAAAACCTCTTGGTGGGTTTTTCACAGTAGGATTTTGCTCAACAGGAATCCAACCTTGCCAATCGTGAGCAGGATTCGAGCCATCTAATATAAACTTACCTTGTTCTTTCCATTTTATAGGTAATTTTCCGTTTGGTGTAATCGAAATATCATTGCCATTACTAGCAAAGATAAAGTTTTGGGCAGGAGCAATATAATAAGTAAGTGCCTTGCGGTAATCATCATAGTTTTTTGCTCGATTGAGGTAATAAAAAGCCATCAAATCAGTACCTTCTTTTTCGTGAGCAACCCAACGCATGGCGTGCCCAACAGGGACATTTTGATTAAAATTCTTATCAGAAGCTACATGATAAACTATCGGGCCATGATGTGTGCTGAAAACGGTATCTTTAATAGATTCAGCACGACCTTTCACCACAAATTCTTCAACACGTATAGTAGTTGCTTTCCAAGCACCATTGTACCAATATTCTTTCTTGGTATTGTCTTTGAAACGAATCTGATAAAAATCCATTACATCTGAACCTACGTTTGTTACGCCCCAAGCCACATCTTTATTAAAACCAATAACTACGCCAGGAGCCCCAGGTAAACAAGCACCATAGACATTCATGGTTGGCGTACAAAGCTGCATTTGGTACCAAATAGAGGGCAAAGTAAGCTGTAAGTGAGGGTCGTTGGCTAAAATTGGTAAGCCAGTGGCTGATTTTTCTCCACCTACTGCCCAGTTATTACTACCAATTTCTGGAGTTGGCGAAGGTATTTCATTGAAGGCAACGCTTGTTGTTGCTCCAGAAGAGGCTGAAATCTGAGCAGGCGGAGCAGGTACGGAAACTGGTGTGAAATTCCATTTCGTGCCCGTAGGTATAATTGGCGACTCGTTGGAAGGGTAATTCGGGAATAAATCCTTGATTACTTCCATTCCGTATTTATTTAGAGCATTACTCATGCGGAAATCATCGCTACCACCGTTCAAAACATTCCGCATATTCATCATCATTAGGAGTGTTTTGTAAGGAGACCACTCTTCTGGCTGATACCCAATGATTTTGTATTCAACTGGAAGATTTTTGAATTTGAGTTGTTTAATATAAGCATTTACACCTGCCGAATAAGCATCCAGTACTTCATTAAAAGTTTTATTGGCCTTGCCATTTTCATATACTTTCTTGGCAGCATCGGCCATCCCAATTCGGCGATTGTAGCGGTCGAGTTCTAAAGCTCGTTCGCCAACTACTTCGCTTAATCGGCCAGAGGCGGCGAGCGTATAAAATTCCATCTGCCATAAACGGTCATGAGCCATAAGGTAGCCTTGAGTGAAATATACATCGTGGTCGTTTTTGGCAAATACATGGGGCACTCGGTTATCATCGAATACAACATTTACTTCATCTTCTACGCCTTCAAGTTGAAGGTTGGTTGGGGGAAGAGCAAGTTTTGATTCACCATTTTGCCAAAAGCCCTCAAATGGGCTAAAAAGACGTCCGAGTGCGGGTACTTGGCCAAGCGGACGATTCAGAGCATAAGTCAAGCCAGCAGCTGCGATTAAGCTCACGAAAAACTTTATGAATTTCATCTAATTTGGTAAGATTGTTTAGAAGTTTATAGAATACGAAAGTAGAAAAAAAGCTCGAATGTTTTATTATTTAATGAGTTTTTAGGATTTTTTTAATGAAGATGTTTGTTGTGATAACATAAAGTTAAAAATTTTGGTATAAATAAAGTTTTGCTAGCTGAACATTAGTAAATTATTCAAAATTGCTTTTTCAGCTATTCTATTCCAGTAAAAGATTAAAAATGAACAGAATATCTTTCTTGATTTTGCTTATGTTTTTTTCAAAAACAACTCATGCACAAATAAAAAATAAAGCTTTTGATAGCCTTTTGAATGTAATGGTAACGAAAGCAGTTCCTACGGTAGGTTGCGAGGAAATCAAAAAAATGAAAACTGTGGTTTTTCTCGATACCCGTGAAAAAAAGGAGTATGAAGTGAGTCATTTAAAAGATGCTCGTTGGGTGGGTTTTGATACTTTTAGTTTAAAAAATGTGGCCTCGATTCCCAAGGATGCGAATATCGTAGTTTATTGCTCGATAGGGGTAAGAAGTGGAAAAATTGGCGAAAAACTCATGCAAGCAGGATATAAAAATGTGCATAATTTTTACGGAAGTATCTTCGAGTGGGTAAATCAGGGAAATCCTGTATATGATATGTCAGGTAAGCAAACCAATAAGATTCATGCTTACAATTGGAAATGGGGCGTTTGGTGTAATAAAGGCGAGAAAGTTTATAATTAACAGTAAAAGCTTAATTTTAGTAAAAAATGAGGCGATTTTACTTCAAAATGAATCAAACTATTTAGGATTCTTCGAGCGAAGTTAGTTGTTTTGCAGAAAATTTTTAAAATTATGCTCAACGACCAATATTGGAGCGAAAGATACGAAAAATCTCAGACTGGCTGGGATTTAGGAGGTGTGAGTCCAGCATTAAAAGACTACTTCGACCAGTTGACAGATAAATCATTAGCCATTCTAATTCCGGGCTGTGGAAATGCTTATGAAGCACTTTATCTACTTGAAAATGGCTTTTCGAATATCACACTCATTGATATTTCTGAAGTTTTGGTCAGAAATTTAAGTGTAAAATTACATGATTATATTGCCGTAGGTAAATGCCGTGTGATTCACCAAAACTTCTTTGAACATGCTGGCCAATATGACCTTATTGTTGAGCAAACCTTCTTTTGTGCAATAGACCCCTCACTTCGTGGAGAATATGTAAAAAAAATGCCCGAATTGCTTGTTCCACAAGGGCGTTTGGTTGGTTTATTATTTGATAGAGCATTCGAAGGAGGCCCTCCATTCGGGGGAAGTAAAGAAGAATATATAACGCTTTTCGACCCATATTTTACCCTAAAAACTATTGAAAAATGCTATAACTCAATTCCGCCACGAGCTGGATTTGAGGTTTTTATCAATTTTCTAAGCAAATAAAATCATCAACAACAAAAAATGCCAAAACCAAAGAAAGCCAAAGAGTCGCTGACAGTGATGACCGAAATGGTATTTCCGAATGATACTAATACTCTCGGGAATCTCATGGGTGGAAATCTCATGCGTTTGCTCGATATTGCTGGAGCAATTGCCGCCCAGAAACATTGTACTCGCATTGTCGTAACGGCATCGGTCGATAATGTACAATTTAAAGAATCCATTCCTTTAGGAAGTGTCGTTACCTTACAAGCAAAGGTTACACGTGCCTTCAATTCGTCAATGGAGGTAGTAGTAGAAGTTTGGGCTGAAAATATTCCAGCAGGTACCAAAATTCATACTAACAAAGCATTTTTAACTTTTGTTGCAGTTGACCAAACGGGTCGCCCAATTGAAGTACCGCCAGTAGAACCCGAAACCGATGAAGAGATTGAATACTACGAAGGTGCCCTACGTCGTCGTCAACTTCGTTTAGTGTTGGCAGGAAGAATGAAACCTGAAGAAGCAGTTGAGCTGAAAGAAATATTTAAGTAAGTAAAAAAGGCGAGTATTACTCGCCTTTTTTATCTAATCCTTATTAAAAATGAGGGTAATGGTTTTTGCGGTCGTAAACAGCTTATATTTTTATGTCGATTTAGAGGCCTTTTATTAGAGAACTAGATGTTCGCTAATAAAGGACTAAAATTTATATATATTGATGAGAATTTTTAAGAAATCGTTTTATTTTCATAGCATTCGTTTTCATGGCCTTTGTTGCGTTTGATATATAAGCGTGTAAAAGGTTTAACCGATGCAGAAAATTTTATAACTTTGCGTTTGAAAACCCTGTTCCCGTAGTTCAATGGATAGAATGTCAGATTCCGGTTCTGATGATATGGGTTCGACTCCCTTCGGGAATACAACGGAAGATGGTTAATTGACCATCTTTTTTTTTGATAGCAACCTGATTGAAGTCCTTTTTTTCAAAACTTCCAAGCAAATATTTTGAAGCATATGTTGCAAAAAAATTAGGCGATAGTAAAATATTTCGCTGATAATTATGGTTTTTCGAAAACTATTTTATATACATTTGTGTTGATAATCAATAAAAAATCATATTATTTATGGAAATGTTATTATAAAAAACCTGTTATATGGGAAATAGCTATGGAAAAACTACTAAAACTCCGCCTGATAGCTATCTTGTTGCTTATAAGCCAATTAGCTTTTGCTCAGAAACTACGAAAAAAAGATGACCGTTTTGGTTATCATTTTATTGGTAAACACCAAAAAATCGCCAAATTTGACTTCGACCTTCACGCTAATCTTATTGTATTAAAAGCTCAACTTGACGGCTCTGATACTTTAAACTTTATATTGGATACTGGTGTAAGTTCTACGATTGTTACAGACCCAAAAAAAGCTCTTAGCCATGGAGTAAAGTATGTGCGAAGGGTAAAAGTTGCAGGGGCTGGAGAGGGCGAAGCATTGATGGCCAATGTTTCAGTAGGACACACCATCCGAATTGGCGACGTTGTAGCAGGACAACAAAGTTTAATCGTTTTAGATGAAGATGTATTACAACTTTCTGAATTTTTGGGTGTACCTATTCATGGTATCTTTGGGCACGATTTGTTCAGTAATTTTGTAGTAACAATTGATTTTGAGAATAAAAAACTAACGATCTCTGAGCCAAAGAAGTTTAAGTATAAAAAATCAATGGGTACGCAGTATCCAATTGTACTGACGCAGTCAAAACCTTATACTGATGCGATTGCTATTGTAAGTAATGACCAAAAGGTAATACCTATGCGACTCGTTATTGACACAGGTGCAGGGCACGCTTTGTTGCTAAATGCTGGAGAAAGAGAACCAATTCGTTTACCCGACCGTGTTATGAGAGCCAATTTAGGACGTGGGCTAAACGGTGAAATCAACGGAAGTATAGGTAGAGTCGATAAAATTAGAATGGGAAGTTTGGAGATGAAAAACATTTTAGCGTCGTTTCCTGATAGTTTATCGTTTAGTATGAAATTTACACCTGATGATACCAAACGCCAAGGCAGTATTGGTTGTGAGCTACTTCGTAGATTTACAGTTACGCTAAATTATCGAGAAGGGTATATGATTTTGAAGCCCATTCGAAATAGAATGAAGGAAGCCTTTGAGCACGATATGAGTGGGTTGGACGTCAGGGCGAAAGGATTAGATTTTAATCAATATATAGTTAATAAAGTTATTGAAGGTTCGCCAGCTTACGCAGCGGGATTACGCGAAGGAGATGAGCTTATTTTTGTGAATAATCAACATGTAAAGGATCTCACTATCAGTGATATTTATAAGATTTTATCTCGAAAAGAAGGTAAAGAAGTAGAGTTTTTTTACAGAAGAAATGGAGAACTGAGATTTACTAATTTCTACTTAAAACGTATGATATGAAAGATAAAGACTTCGCCTAAGCGAAGTCTTTATTGTATTATTGTATCTTTGTCCACTCCGACCAACTGCTATTAGCTTCGAGTTTGGTTTGAATATCAGCAGGTAATTTGGAGAAAAAATCAAGTCCTGTTGCTTTTTCTACTTCATCAACCGAAACCACAAAACTATTCATACGTTTGCCTTGTAGAGATTCATTAGGTAATAGGAATGCAATCATTCGAGATTTTTTACCTGTTTTTGGCTGATGAAATAATACAATTTTGTAGAAATATTCAGGAACAGCCACATTATTATATCGCCCAATGGTTGGTAAGCCCTTTTTTAGTACAGGACCCGTAACTACATATAATTCTTCATCTCGCACGGCCCAGCCTCTTATCCTACTTTCAATATTTTCCCAAATCCCACGATTAAAATCAGGCACTTGTGGAGCAATATTGCTCATGTAAAAAGTTTCGGTCATTAATTCTTGGCAACATTTAAAATCGCCCGCAGGAACCATGTGGCCACGGTCGTAGCCAGAATTACTATAATCACCCGAAAGAGCTGAATTATCTTTCACTTGTCGGTCAGGAATAAACTGATTATCCCCTCTACTGGCATGACCCGTGGTGTATTCTCCACGTAATTTATGAACTACCCAAGCCGGAACTTCATAGTCTTCTTCATAGCGAAGTGTATAATTTTTATGCTTGATAATTTCATCTCCACGGTTAATAGCAGGAAAAGCAAAGTCAGGAATATCTCCGTTATCTGAAGTGTTTTCTTGTGTATCAGTATCGAATACTTTATCTTTGATTTTATCAAAAATTGAAGAATTATCGCCTTTATCCGTATTTTCTTCGGTATTTTGTTTTTCCTTTATATTGGTTGCGGTAGCCTCATTGTCAGGCTCGGGGGCTTTATAAGGATTTTTTTCTTTCGAGTTATTATCCTTTGAATTAAATACTCCTGTTACTGTTTTCCAAAAATCTCCAATTGGGCCTGCTTTGTCTTTATAATATAATAAATAGCCGATAGCAAAGAATATCAGAATCAGGATGATACGATTAGATTTCATGTACAGTGGTTTGAGTAATCATTTGCATCACAATGCAAAAATTGTGATAGTTTTATGCAAGTTTACGACAAAACCTAAGAAAATATTACAACTTTCGACATATTAAAATTTTTTAAAAACTCTACCTTAAATCGCTTTTTTGATTCTATCTTTGTAATCTTAACCTTTAATACCAGCATAATGACGCAAAACATCATTAAAAAACTAATTTTTTGTAGCCTTTGGGCAAGTGCGACCTACGCCCAACAAGTGCTTCCGCTCAATGACATGTCGGCGTTTCGACCTATCAAAGAAAACTGGAGTATTGTTGGAAATATTTCGGCCAGTATCGACCAAACTAACTCTACAACAACACAACCAGGTACTGGAATTTTATCGTGCAAAAATGAAATCGGTAAATATGGAACTGAAAAAGATATTTTGACTGTCATGGAACACGGCGACCTTGACCTCGACCTTGATTTTATGATGGCCAAAGGTTCGAACTCGGGAATCTACCTTCAAGGACGTTACGAAATTCAGTTGTTTGATAGTTGGGGTAAGAAAACAGCAAAATATAGCGATTTAGGGGGTATTTATGAGCGTTGGGACGAGTCTAAACCTGAAGGTTCTAAAGGATATGAAGGTGTTGCTCCACGCCTAAATGTAGCTAAAGCTCCGGGTTTATGGCAAAATATTAAGATTTCGTTTCAAGCACCACGCTTTGATGCTAATGGAAAGAAAATCAGCAATGCCAAAATTTTGTCGATTATCTTAAATGGTATCTTAATTCATGAAAATGTTGAATTAAGTGGCCCAACTCGTGGGGCAATAGTAGATAATGAGGTATCGGCTGGGCCGATTCGTTTTCAAGGCGACCACGGAAATGTAGCATTCAGAAATATCAAATACAAAAGCTTCAATCAAAAAATGATTACTTTCAGCGATTTGAAATTTGGTGTTTATAAAGGAAATTTCCGTACGGTAGCTGATATTGAGAAAATCAAGCCTGAAACAAGTGGAAATGGGGCTTTATTGAACTGGGCGGTTTCAAATGCAGAAAATGAATTTGCCGTAAAATATGCAGGAAAAATTAAAGTGCCAGATGCAGGGACATACACATTTTCAGTAGTTCATGGTGGAAATACACAAATGAACATCAATGGAAAGGATGTATTTAAGAATGGCTGGCTAACTGGCGGACAACGCCAAGCATCAATCGAATTACCAGCAGGGGAAGTTGATTTTGAATTATATTATTGGAAAGCTGATGGTTGGTTACAACCTTCGTTGGGGCTTTATGTTGAGTCGGAAACGGTAAGAAAACACCCATTGCACTCGCCAAACTCAACATTAGTAGGAAATCCAACTTCGCCCATTTACTTGAATCCAAGCACTGAGCCAGTGGTATTCCGTTCGTTTATGGACATCAATTCGGGCAATAAAAACAAAAGAATTGTACACGCAGTTTCAGTAGGTAACAAAGAAAATCTACACTATACTTATGATTTAGACAACGGAGCGTTATTTCAAATCTGGAAAGGCTCTTTTTTGAATACTACGCCAATGTGGAACGACCGTGGTGATGGTAGTTCACGTCCAATGGGAAGTCTTACACTTTTAGGCGATGAACCATTGGTGAATAGCTTAGCTTCACCAATAACTGCATGGTCTGATTTAGATGCAACTTATCGTCCTAGAGGTTATGAATTAGATGAGAATGGCAACCCAACCTTCAAATATGACTACGCTGGAGCCAATATTTCGGACAAAACAACTCCAAGTGCTGATGGAAAAATGTTTAATCGTGAAGTTTCGGTAAAAGGAACAGCAACCAATTTATACGCAAGATTGGCTTCTGCAAAGACCATTACGCAAGTTGATAGTCTTTATATCATTGATGGTCAATATTATATCAAAGTTACGGAAGGAACGGTAAGCGTTCGCCAATCGAATGGTATGCAAGAATTAATTGCTCCATTAGCTGCAAAAGTAGCTTATTCGATAATTTGGTAATTCAAACCCACAGTATTTTAATAAAAAAGACTCTATGAAAAATATCATAAAAATATTTATTTCACTCATGACGTTTTCGAGCGTATTTGCTCAAAATTCGGCCGAAAACGACTATTATCGTATTATTACCCTGCCTGTTCCTGAGGGTATGCTTTTAGAAGTAGGAGGTATTACTACCATGCCTACTGGTGATGTGGCTTTGGCAACTCGTCGTGGCGATATTTGGATTATTAATAACCCAAATATGACTGGTGGTACTGCACCCTACTACCGTAAATTTGCAAGTGGTTTGCACGAAATATTGGGTTTAGTTTATAAAAATGGTTCATTCTACTGTGCTCAACGTGGTGAACTTACGAAACTGACTGATAAAAATGGCGATGGCCGTGCTGATGCTTACGAAACGGTGTGTAACTTGCCTATTTCGGGGCATTACCATGAATATACTTTCGGACCAAAAGTTTTGCCAGATGGTTCGATGATTGTAACTGGTAATGTGGCTTTTGGAGATGAAGAATGGTGGAGAGGTGAAAGTCGTCGTCCGTGGAGAGGCTGGGCTGTGAAGATTTCAGAAGATGGAAAATTAGAGCCTTATGCAACTGGCATGCGTTCGCCGTGTGGAATTGGTATGATTGATGGCGAATTTTGGTACGGAGATAATCAAGGCGATTGGATGGGTTCAGGCTTTATTGCTCAAGTAAATAAAGGAGATTTCATGGGACATCCTGCGGGTTTACGTTGGACAAGCGAGCCAAATTCGCCTGTAAAACTTACAACTGAGCAATTATATGCTAAAGTGAACCCGCGTAAAGATAAAGATGCCAATGGCTATTATATTAAGCCAGAAAATATTGAAAGCGAGCGTGGAACTTACCTTTTTGAGTTGAAAAAAGATTTCCCAGAACTTAAACTTCCTGCGGTTTGGTTGCCACATGGAGTGTTAGGGATTTCTACGTCTGAAATTATAAAAGATGAAACTAACGGAGGCTTTGGCCCATTTGCTGGACAAGTTTTCGTGGGAGACCAAGGAAAAAGTAATATCACACGTGTTTATCTCGAGAAAGTAAACGGGCAGTTTCAAGGAGCAGCTTTCCCTTTCAGAGAAGGTTTTCAATCTGGAATTTTACGTATGGTTTTTGCTGGTGATGGTTCTATGTTTGTGGGCGAAACTAACCGTGGTTGGGGTTCGGCAGGAAATACAACGGCTGGTGTAGAACGCTTAGTTTGGACAGGTAAAATGCCTTTCGAAATGAAAACAATGAAAGCCATGCCCGATGGTTTTGAAATAGAGTTTACAAAGCCTGTAAATAAAGCTACTGCGGCTGATTTCAAAAGCTACCAAATTCGTAGTTTTACTTACAAATACCACCCTGTTTATGGTAGTCCAACAGTTGACGAGAAATTCTTGACGGTTAAAGGTTTGAAGGTTTCAGAAGATGGCATGAAAGTAAGATTATTGGTTGATGGTTTACGTCAATACTATATTCACGAACTAAAAGCCGATGGATTGAAAGATACTGATGGGAAGAATCTATTGCATAGTTTGGCTTTCTACACATTAAATAATATTCCGAGTGGAGAAAAAATGACTGGTTTTGTACCTCGCCCGACAAACCTTAAAACTAACACAGAGAAAACAACTGAAGTTAAACTTACCACGCCAGATGATGTAAATGCAAAGAAAACCGCTGCTGCGGCAAAAGTAGTACCTACATTCGATGAAGTTAAACCATTGCTTCAAAAACACACTTGTGTAGCATGTCATCAAGCGGATAAACGTTTGGTTGGCCCAGCCTTTAAAGATGTGGCGAAAAGAAAATACTCAGAGGCTAAAATTGTAGAGTTAATCTATAAGCCACAACCCAAAAACTGGCCTGATTATGCTACCGAAATGGCTCCAATGCCGCAAGTACCGAAAGGCGATGCTTTAAAAATTGCTGCTTGGATAAATTCATTAAAGTAAAATATCCAATAAATACAAACATGAGTCATCCCGAATTTAGTTAGAGAAATGATTCATTGCTGTTTTAATGGACGGATGTTTAGGTAAAAACAAATTTGACTTTAGTCTAATATTAAGTTTGACTAAGGTCAAATTTGTTTTTTTTCATTAATTCGTCAGCTAAAACAGAAGAGGTTAACTCTTGTTTGTTTGGAATAAGTATACTAATTCATCGATTTCACCGAACCTGCACCTGAAGTGCTAGATTTAACAGATGCGGCTCCTTTATAGCGAATGCTACTTGCTCCACTGGCATCGGCCATAAGTTTCCCCGTAACGAATATTTTTACATCACTTGCCCCAGATGCTTCAATATTAGCCGTTGTGGTTTTAAAATCAAATAGGTTAATGTTTGATGCCCCCGAAACATCGGCATTTAGGGTTTGTCCATTTCCGACAACTTTAAGACTTGAAGCCCCAGAGCAATCTAAATTTAAGGCAGCGGCATTGATACTAAAATTGGCTACTGATGCCCCTGAAATCTCAATCGACATTTTATCGTTGTTAAATCCTGTAACAGTCGATTTTGATGCTCCTGAAAACTCTACACCATTTAGTTTAGGCATGGTAATATTGACGTAAACTTCGTGTCGGTTTTTATTACTTCCCCAGTTCGACGGATAATGTAGTTCTAGCGTGCCATTATTCACTGCAGCAATAATTTCCTTAACATCCTTTTCTCGTCCACTTATATCAACTTTATAGGAATTTCCTTGATTGACTGTTATAATGAAGGCACTACCCATATCAAGTTTGTTAAAGTTTTGTAGGTTGAATGAGCGTTTGTAATCTTGAGCGAAACTATAGCTATTGATTAATAAGATTATTGCAAAGAGTTTTTTCATGCTATTTTGTTTATGGTTTAATCATTAGATGTATAAAAAATAGAAATGTTGCATGAAGGTATAAATAAAATTATTACTTAATAGACTAAAGCCTTGAGATAGTGAAGTTTGCGAAGGAAAGTAAAAAATTACTTAAATAGATAGTTTTTTGTATTTTTGGGCTAAATCATCATTAAAAAAATTGTTATGAAAAAACTATTAACTATTTTACTCTTCATGGGAGCGTCTCAACTCTTCGCCCAAACTGACGAACAATTAATAAAGGCAGCCATTAATCAAGTTTTTGATGGTATGCGAAAAAATGATTCAAGTATGGTACGTGAAGTTTTGCATCCTTCGTGTTTTTTGAAATCAATCGGAAAAACAAAAACTGGAGAAGTAAAGCTACAAGAAGATGCAATTTTGATGTGGCTCAAACAAATTGGCACAAAACGAGAAGGAGTAATTTTAGATGAAAGACTGACAAGTTATGATATTAAAATTGATGGAGAAATGGCTATGGCTTGGACTCCGTATGAGTTTTACGTGAATGATAAATTTAACCATTGCGGAGTAGATGTATTTACCTTGATGAAAACAGATAAGGGCTGGAAAATTGTAGGAATTGTTGATACTCGAAGGAAAGAAAATTGTGTAAAATAAAAATATCCCTGAAAGTCCCTTCGAAGATTGAAGGGTTTTCAGGGATAACCGTATAAAAATCTAAATTTATTTCTTCTCGAAATAATCCACCGTTAAATGACATAATGCCTTTACGCCAAGTCCTAATCCACTATCATCGATGATAAAATCAGGTGTATGATGTGGTGCTGCTACCTTACTACCTACTGGTCTTCCACCTAAAAAGAAGAAAAACGCTGGCACTTTTTTGCCAAAAAAGCTAAAATCTTCTGCACCAGTGGCCAAAGGAGCTTGTAAAATATTGCTTTTGCCAGCTAAAGCAGTAAGTGTCGGAACCATTTTTTCGGTCAATGTTGGGTCATTGTAGGTAACAGGAACACCGATATTAATTTTTAAATCGGCTGTAGCACCTGCACTTTCGGCAATATTTGTGGCAATTTCCTGCATTCTTCTATGGATAAGTTGCTGTTGTGCCTCACTAAATGTACGAATCGTGCCAATCAATGTTGCTTCTTCTGGAATAATATTACTTCTAATACCCGAATTAAAAGCTCCAACCGTTACGATTGCAGGATTATCGGTAATATCAACATTACGACTGATGATGGTTTGAAATGCCATCACAATTTGTGAGCCAGTTGTAATGGGGTCTATGCCGCTCCACGGGCTAGCACCGTGTGTTTGCTTACCTTTGATTTTAAGGGTATAAGTATCTGCAGCTGCCATCTCAGGGCCAGAACGGTATCTGATTTGACCGACATCAGTCAAAGAATTAATGTGCAGGCCAAACGCAACATCAACTTTTGGATTTTCCATTACACCTTGTTTGATCATTAGGTAGGCTCCTCCTTCTTCCCCAGCAGGAGCACCTTCTTCTGCTGGTTGGAAACAAAACTTAACCGTTCCTGCCAATTCATTTTTCATAGAAGAAAGTACTTCTGCTACACCCATTAAAATTGCCACGTGCGTATCGTGTCCGCAAGCGTGCATAACACCCGTTTTTTGATTGTTATATTCTGTTACTACGTTTGATTTGTAAGGCAAATCGTTACGTTCGGTTACAGGTAAGGCATCCATATCTGCTCTTAATAATACACATGGCCCTGGTTTGCCACCTTTCAATACTCCAACAACACCCGTGTATGCTACTTTTTCTTGAACTTCAATGCCAAGAGATTTGAGATGTGCAGCAATTTTTTCGGCGGTTTTAAATTCACGATTCCCTAATTCTGGGTTTTGGTGAATATCTCTTCGCCAAGTGATTACCTTTGAATCAATGGCATCGGTTTTTGCATTGATTTTAGTTTTTAAAGAACTTTGACCGAAACTACAAAGAGTAGTAAGCGGAAGAGCCAGAAGGAGCAGTTTTTTCATTAGTGTTTTTAATTATTGATAAAATTTAGGTAAATGTTTGTAAGAATACAAGATGTTTCTTTTTCAAACTTACAGATTCTTTGAAACCTTTAAAAACTACTAGCGAAATTTTTATTTTTGAATGTTTATAGTCAAATTATAGTTGCGTTTAAAATTAAGTAAAACTACTTATGGCAAAAATATAAGCTATATTGTCTGTGTGTTAATATCGTTATTTACATTTGCCAAATCCTTCATTATTGCGTTTCTTTGCTTAAAATTAGAATTATTAGAACATGAAACCAGTTTACAAAGCACACCCGTGGCACGGGATTTCGGCAGGCGAAAACGCTCCGGAAAAAGTAACAGTATTTGTCGAAATCGTACCTTCTGATACCATTAAGTATGAAGTTGATAAAGAATCGGGTTATTTGAAAATTGACCGTCCACAAAAGTATTCAAACATCATCCCATCACTTTACGGATTTATTCCACAAACCTATTGCGGAGAAGAAGTAGCGAAATTAGCTCGTGAGCGTGGAACTGACAAAGTACTCGAAGGCGATGGCGACCCACTTGATATTTGCGTATTATCGAGCCACCATATTCCTCATGGCGATATTTTATTACAAGCAATTCCGATTGGTGGACTATGTCTATTAGATAAAGGTGAAGCTGATGATAAAATTATTGCGGTTTTAGTTGCTGACCCAATTTACCAGAAATATACTGATATCAGCGAATTGCCTGAAGCTATCATTACGCGTTTGAGACACTATTTCTTGACTTACAAGAGTTTACCAGACGAGAAGAATGCTATTGAAATCTCGAATGTTTATGGCCGTGAAGATGCACAGGAGGTAATCCGTAAATCAATGCTAGATTACCGTGATTTAATCTTCAAACCAATTTAATATTTGGACTAATTAGTTTTTGGCAGTGGATAATTCCTGCTAAAAACTAATCAACCACAATTTCCCTCTATTCAACCTTATATATCCATCTTGTTCACAAGGAAATATGTTTCTTGGGGTTATTCTTCTTTGGCCAATCTAAGTGTTAAATTTTCATCTTCTCTTTTTATTGTTGAAGCAAATTCGTACCTTTGCGGTTGATAATCAATAAATTACAGCAGTGATGCTGAAAGTCAAATGAAAAATAAAAGACCAAGAACAGAAGAAAGAGAGAAATCTTTCGCCAAAAAAGAAAACCCACGTAGTGGCTTTGGCGAAAAAAGAAGAGAGTTTGATAGCAAGCCTTCGTTTAAGAAAAGAGAAGAAGGTGGAGCTAAGTTTGAGGAGAAAAAAAGACCCTTCGGCGAGAAAAAAACATTTTCAAGCGAACGCTCATTTCAGCGTAAAGATGAAAAACCAGAGCGTAAATCGTTTAGTGGTGAGCGTAACTTCCAACGCCGCGATAATACCGCCGACAGCCAACCAGTTAGAGAAAGAAAAGTATTTTCAGATAGACCTAAAGCATCTAATGATGAACGTCCATTCAAACCGTTCAAGAAAGTAGATGATAGCGGCCGCCCGACCTCAAACGACCGTAAGTTTGCTTTTTCGCCTGATAAGCCTCGTTTTCAGAAAAATGAGCCTTATAAGCCATTCAAAAAAGATAAGCCTAATCGTTTCGAATTAAAAGAAAATCAAGCGAATGCTTCAAAAGGCGATGCTCCAAATTATGACTTAGAGCGTTTGAAGAGTAGACTTCCTGAAAAAGTACAACGCAAAGTACAAAAAGAAGAGAAAGAAGCAGGAAAAGACGAGTTAATCAGATTGAATCGCTATATTTCAAACGCAGGAATCGCCTCACGCCGTGATGCCGATGAGCTTATTGCTTCTGGGCAAATTACCGTAAATGGTAAGGTTGTGAGCGAAATGGGTTATAAAGTAAAACCAACCGATGTTGTAAAATACGGAAAGAAAATCTTGAATCGTGAGAAACTGGTTTATGTTTTATTGAATAAACCGAAAGATTTCATCACGACTACTGAAGACCCAAATGAGCGTAAAACTGTGATGGATTTAGTAAAAAACGCTTGTCCAGAACGTATTTACCCAGTAGGCCGCCTCGATAGAAATACGACGGGTTTATTGTTATTGACCAATGATGGCGAATTGGCTGAAAAGCTTTCGCATCCTTCTAACGAAATCAAGAAAATATACCAAGTAGAGCTAAATAAACCAATCAGCGACGAAGATTTTGATAAAATCTCAAATGGTATTGAGTTGGAAGATGGTTTCATTAAACCTGATGAATTGGCCATTGTAACACCTGATGCAGAGGTAGTAGGAATCAAGATTCATAGTGGTAAAAACCGTATCGTACGTAGAATTTTCGAAAGCTTGGGCTACGAAGTCATGAAACTCGACCGCACCACGTATGCTGGCCTCGATAAAAAAGATTTACCAAGAAGTAAATGGCGTTTTTTGACTGAAAAAGAGGTGATTCGCTTGAAGTATATGCTCTAAGAATTTAGGCAAGTACTTGCATGAAATATAATTATTTTAAGTTTTGAAAAATATTAAATTAATAAAACCTGTGAGATTTCTTCACAGGTTTTTTGTTTTTCAGTGCTAAAAAATGCTGTTTCGCACTAAAAAAGCGATACTTCAGATTTTCTAATGTAGAATTGACTACTTAAACCGAAATTGTCATATACCCTTACAACAAAATTCATTATCTTTGCCCATGTTTCTCATATAATCGTAAAGTAGATGATAAATAATTATAGCTTAAACCATGTTCCCAAACGCACGACTAAACCTCGTGAATCAGGCTTAACAATGGTGATGGATAAAGGACTTAGTATCCGTGAAGTTGAAGATATGTTAGATATTTCTGCTCCACACATTGATATTGTAAAGCTTGGCTGGGCCACTTCATTCGTAACACCAAATCTAAAAGATAAAGTAAAAGTATATCAAGATGCGGGTATTCCGGTTTATTTCGGGGGAACGCTCTTTGAAGCTTTCTTGGTTCGTGACCAATTTGAAGATTATCTACGTGTGCTTGACCAATACGGGCTTGAGCATGCAGAGGTTTCTGATGGCTCGATTGAAATTTCGAGTGAAGAAAAATGTAAATACATCAATATTCTTTCGAAACGTGCTAAGGTTCTTTCAGAGGTTGGCTCGAAGGATGCCGAAAAGATTTTTGCTCCCTACAAATGGATTCAAATGATGCAAGCTGAGCTAGATGCAGGTGCATGGAAAGTAATTGGTGAAGCTCGTGAAGGAGGTAATGTCGGTCTTTTCCGTAGTAGTGGTGAAGTACGTCAAGGCTTGGTTGATGAAATTATTCATGCCATTCCTGCCGAAAAAATCATTTGGGAGGCACCACAGAAATCTCAACAAGTATATTTCGTGAAATTGGTAGGTTCAAATGTTAACCTCGGAAATATTGCTCCAAATGAAGTAATTCCACTCGAAACTATCCGTATCGGACTTCGTGGTGATACTTTCGCTCACTTCTTGCCAGAGAAAACAAAGAAACGTTTCAAACTCGGCAAATACAGCAGCGACCGCCGCATTACGCAAGACGAGTAAAAGAGTTCTGAGTTTTGAATTCTGAATGCTGAGTGTTTTGAAGCTGATATTGAATTCTTATTTACTATTGCTGTTTTATGAAAAGTACCGAAAGTATTATTGAGCAGAAATCTTTTCGTTTTGCTGTGAGAATCATTAACTTATATAATTTTTTGCAGGAAAATGCCAAAGAATATGTTCTTTCAAAGCAAGTATTAAGAAGCGGCACTTCAATAGGAGCAAATGTAAGTGAAGCACTTTCTTCAGAATCCACTACCGACTTTATACATAAATTAGGAATAGCAGCGAAAGAAGTAAGAGAGACATCTTATTGGCTTCGTTTGTTGAGCGAAACAAAATTCATAGATGAAAAGTCGTTTAGCTCAATTCATGAAGAATGTAAAGAACTATTAAAAATCATCAATAGTATTATTTTAACTACAAAACAAAAACAAGAGAACAAGAGAAAGAAATCAGAATAGTTATCACTCTGAATTCAGAACTCAAAACTCAGCACTCTTATCATGGAATTCATTCACTTTATTTTAGATTTTCTAAAAGACCCACTAACTACGCTCCAGTGGTTTTTATCTGAGTACGATAAGCTTACTTACGCCATATTGTTTCTGATTATTTTTGTAGAAACTGGGCTAATCATTATGCCACTTTTACCAGGCGACTCGCTTCTTTTTGCAGTAGGGTTGTTGGCTTCTACAACAGGTCAGTTAGACATTGCTTTTGTAATTCCGTTGATGATTTTAGCGGCTCTTTTGGGCGATAATGTGAATTATTTTGTTGGAAAAAACTTCAGTAATTACATCAAATCGCGTGATAAAATTTTATTCTTGAAACGTGAATACATAACAAAAACTGAAGAGTTTTACGAAAAAAATGGAGGTAAAGCTGTAATTATTGCTCGTTTTATGCCAATTATCCGTACAATTGCCCCATTTGTGGCTGGTGCAGGAAGTATGAAATACATGAAATACATTACTTTTTGTGTGTTGGGTGCGGTGCTTTGGGTAACAAGTATTACCCTTATGGGTTATTTTTTAGGCTCTAATGAATGGGTGAAACATAACTTCGAGAAAGTAGTTTTAGGAATCGTATTTGTTTCGGTTCTACCAATGATTATTGGAATCTTAAAGGCACAATTTGCTAAAAAATAAAATATATCATCATTGTCGTTTTGCCGACTCCGCCAGTTTATTAAAATTGGCGGATTTATTTTTTCTATTCAACCATGAATCTTTACGCATTAATCGGTTATCCGCTTGGGCACTCGTTTTCGAAGAAATATTTCACCGAAAAATTTGCCAATATGGGGCTTTCGGAAACACATCAATATACGCTTTTTGAAATTCCCGATATTCAAGAATTTCCTGCTTTGATTAAATCTCAGCCAGACTTGAAAGGTATGAACGTGACTATTCCGCACAAACAAGCTGTTATGCCATTTTTAGATGGTTTAGATGCTTCTGCCGAGAAAGTAGGTGCCGTAAATGTCATTAAGTTTATGGCAGATGGAAAGTTAATTGGCTATAATTCGGATTATTATGGTTTTAAAACTTCGCTTGAAGACTTCTTAGCTGAAACTAATATTCCGAGTATCAAAGCTTTGGTATTAGGTAATGGCGGAGCAGGAAAAGCAGTGGTTGCGGCATTAAAAGATTTAGAAATTAGCTATAAAACTGTTTCACGCACGAAATCAGACGAAAATATTGGTTATGATGATATCCCAGAAATTATTGCTGATTATCAGTTAATTATCAACTGTTCTCCTGTTGGTACTTACCCAAAATCAGATCAATGTCCTGATATTCCTTATGATGCATTAACTGAAAATCATTATTTATATGATTTAGTGTATAATCCGTTAGAAACATTATTTTTGCAAAAAGGCCGAGAGAAAGGTGCGAAAACCCACAATGGTCTTCCGATGCTTCATCTACAAGCTGAGAAAGCCTGGGAAGTATGGAATTCATAGTGTATTTGAGTAGGGGAAAAGTATTTTTGAAATGTCCTAGAAAAAATGTGTGCAACTATTTGATTAATAATATCATCTCGTAAGTATCCGTTTAAATTATAAACCACTGTCAATTTCAAAATTTTATGAAAACAACAATGAAATTCTTGTTTGTGATGTTGTCGTTGATGGCAAGTACAGTTTTTGCTTCTAATGCCGATTTAGAATTTAAAGCCGTAAAAGTTGAAGACGAATTTGCGAAAGTAAATGAGCTCGAGCAATATTTGGCCGCACATCCAAACATGACTTATGAACAAGTAAAACAAGCAAAACCAGAGCTTTTAGAAGGTGTTGACCTCATTTCGAACACAAATACTAATTTAGCTCCAACAAAAGATATGCCTCTAGTGGGTGGTTTTTGGTGGGGATGTTGCCTTGGCGTTATTGGTTTGGCATTGGTGTATTTTATCACCGACCACGATAAAGAACAAGTTCGTATGGCATTTTGGGGGTGTATTATCGCAACAATCATTTGGGGTGTAGGTGGCCTTTGGAATCCATTTGGCTGGTAATATTCCAACAAAAAAATAACAGGAACGCCACAAAGTTTTTCTTAACTTTGTGGCGTTCCTGTTTTAAAATATATCATAAAAGAAAACAACAATGAAATTCAAAAAGCACGTTTTTATTTGCACAAACGATAAAGAAGCTCCAAAAAAATGCTGTGGAAGCGAAAGAGGCATGGCCTTGGTTGATACTTTCAAAGAAGAATTAAAAGAGCGTGGTTTGCTAACTGAAATCAGAGCACAAAAGTCTGGATGTTTAGATACTTGTGCGTTTGGCCCATCGGTAGTAGTTTATCCAGAAGGTGTTTGGTATGGTAATGTACAACCATCAGATGTGAAAGAAATTGTAGAAAACCACTTAATAAACAACCAACCTGTTGAGCGTTTACAACTAAAATTTGCTCCAAAAGAAGCATAAAATGATGAAGTACAAGCACCTTTTCTTCGACCTCGATCATACGCTTTGGGATTTCGAACGCAATTCAGCTGAATGTCTAGCTGATATTTATGAAGTTTTCAATTTCAAAGGCCTCAATATTAGTAGTTTAGATGCTTTTCAGCAAGAATTTTCGGTAGTGAATAAAAACTATTGGAGTATGCTTGAGCAGAATCTTATTACGCACGAAGAACTTCGCCGTCGTCGTTTTCAAGAAACTTTAGAGAACCTAGGAGCAAAAGATATTGAGAAAACTTTTGGTTTGGAAATCAACGAATATTTCTTGGGTTTACTTCCAAAAAAAGCTCATTTGATAGAGGGAGCCGTTGAGGTGCTTGAATATCTTCTACCTAAATATGAATTGCATATCATTAGTAACGGTTGGCAGGATATTCAGCTAAATAAAATGAAAAGCTCTGAAATACATCATTATTTCGGCGAAGTAATTACAAATGAATTAGCTGGAACTCGAAAGCCCGACCCACGAATTTTTGATTATGCCATTGGTAAAACGCAAGCCAACCTTGCCGAAAGTCTGATGATTGGTGATAATTACGAAGCCGATATACTCGGAGCGATGAATGCTAAGATGGATACTGTTTTTTATAACCCAGAAGAGCTTCCAACTGGACAAAAACCAACTTTTGAGATAAAAAAACTTATAGAATTGAAAGATTTTTTGTAATTGTTTTATTCAGTGTGAAAAATAATAAAATCCTATGTTTCCTTAGCAACTGAATTTATTCAGTTAATAATGCACAAGATTATGAAAACAAAAATCGAATACGAAGCTATTATCGAAAAAGACCAAGACCATAATGGCTCATATTGTGACATACCCTTTGATGTTTTTGAAACCTTCGGTAAGAAAAGAGTCAAGATAAAAGCCATGATTGATGCAGTTGAATACCGTGGCTTATTAACTCCAATGGGTGGGAAATATGGGCTTTTTATGAATAAAGAAGTAAGAGACAAAGTTGGAAAAACCTACGGCGATACTGTACATATTACAATTGAAGAAGATACCGAACCCCGTGTAGTAGAAATACCCCAAGACTTGCTCGAAGCCATGCTAGCGGCTGATGTGAAGCCTTTCTTCGATAGTTTATCATTCACGCATCAAAAAGAATATGTTCAATGGATTTTGGAGGCGAAAAAAGAAGAAACTCGCCAGAATCGACTTGTAAAAGCTATTGAAATGATGCAGAATAAAATCAAAACCCGCTAATTTTCATGCAAGAAACTGCCCAAAGCCTACGGAAAACCCTTGATTTTGTGTTGCCACACCTTCACGCCATTAATGATGGAGATGCGAGTATTAAGCCTTTTCCTCATAAATGGTCGAAGAAAGAGATATTGGGGCATTTGATAGATTCTGCTTGTAATAATCAACAAAAATTTGTTCGAATGATGGCACAACCTCACGTAGATTTCGTGGGTTATGCACAAGATTTTTGGGTACAAGAGCAACACTATAATCAAGCTTCGTGGAAACAACTGATTGACTTATGGTATGCTTATAATCAGCATATTGCACATATTATTGCTCATGTAAATCCTGATTTTTTAGATAATACAATCACCATCAATGGTGTTGGGCTCTTTAAATTAGGATTTATTATGAAAGATTATGCCGAGCATCTGAAACACCATTTAAAGGCTATTTTGCCTGATATTGGCCTTGAAAGTAGCTTTGCGAATGTATATAATGCTTAGTTTAAAGTAAAAAAGGGCAAAATAGCTTAAAACTATTTTGCCCAGATATAGCGTTCTAAATTGTTATTTCACCAACTTTTCAGCCAGCCATAAATATTCTTTTATAAAAACTTCAATTTGTTTCAAGAATCCCTCATCTAGCAAATTTCCTTCTGCATCGAATTTTTTATCGACAAGCGGAGTGATAAGCATTTGTGGCGAAACGATTCCGAATAAAGCCCCAACTAATAAAAGCATTTGCTGACTTGCCCGCATACCACCCATAGCACCAATCGAGGCCGTCACGATTCCAAAAGGTTTATGGCTTTGTTTTGGAAAATGGTCGAGTAAATTTTTGAGTGCAGGCGAATATCCACCATTGAATTCTGGAGTTACCAAAATAAATGCATCGGCCGAAAAAACTCTTTCGCCCAAACTTTTCCATTCAGCAGGAACTGCTTCGATTGAGGTCCATACTTTCTGAATAGCGGGCAGCGGAAAATCTCTGACATCGAGCAAATTTACCTCGTGTGTGGCGGTTTCGGATAAGTATTTTTGTAAAAACTGAGCAACTCTCACCGTAATGCTTTCGTGTCGGGGGCTTCCCGAAATAATTTCAATTTTCATAATTTCTTCTTAAAATGATTAAAAGCTCATCGGAACATCAATCAAAAGTACTTCGCTATCAGCAGATGCTTTGATTGCGATAATATCGGTTTCGCTGATACCCAAAGCATCTCTACGTCCTAATTTTTGACCATTTATTTCTACTTCTCCTTCCAAAATGAAAGCATACACGCCATTGTTTTTACCTTTTATTTGGTAGTTGGTTGTGGATCCATTATCGAGATTTCCAAGTGAAAACCACGCATCTTGATTGATACCTACGCCACCATCATTGCTTTCTAATGGCGAAACCACTGTTTGGAATTTATTTTTACGTTCTTCTATCGAAAACTCTTTTTGGTCATAGCGTGGGTTGATGTTTCGGAGTTTAGGAAATACCCATATTTGTAAAAACTTAACAGTTTCGCCGTGGTTTTTATTTTTTTCTGAGTGATAAATCCCCGTTCCTGCCGACATAATCTGTACTTCACCTTTTCTGATAACAGTAGTATTGCCCATGCTATCTTTATGCTCTAAATCGCCCGAAAGTGGAATCGAAACAATTTCCATGTTATCGTGTGGGTGCGTACCAAAGCCCATGCCTCCCGCTACGGTATCATCGTTTAGTACTCTTAAAGCACCAAAATGAATTTTGTTTGGGTCGTGGAAACCAGCAAAACTAAAAGAGTGATAACTATCGAGCCAACCATGATTGGCGTGTCCACGTTCGCTTGCTTTGTGAAATATCGTTTTCATAATAAAAAAAATACATTTACATTTAATGTATATACATATTTATTTAAAATTTAGTTCAAAAATAATTTCAAAATAAAAAAGCCAACTTTAAAAGTCAGCTTTGTGAGTTTTTATCCTTCAACGGCTCTATTCAGAAACTCAATGTATGGGTGCATAGCTTTGAATTTCTCAAGAACATTTTCAATAAAATCAGATTTGAGTGATTCTTTTGATTCAAAATTTGAAGAGGCTGTAAAACTTTTAAGTTTAATAAATTCAATGGCAGGATTTTCTTCATCATAACCTTTGGGTGGGCGAGCTGTGAATGCTTCACGGTCGAGCCCACTCGGAAAAACCTTCTTGAAAGCGGGGGTGTTTACAATGCCATTAAATTCTTCAAAACTATAATCAATCTCAACTCTTATTTTCTTTAAATCTTCAGGTTCGGGCATCCAGATTCCACCAGCTACAAAACATTCAGTTGGTTCGATGTGTAAATAGTAGCCTGCCGAATGGGCTTTTTTGCCGCCTTTGCTAAACGAAGCTCCAAAATTAGTTTTGTAAGGTTCTTTATTTTTAGAAAAACGAATATCTCGATTGATTCGGAACATGCAATCTTTGGCTTGTAAATTGGCTTCTTCAATACTTTTATCAAATTTTGAAATGCCTTTGATGAGTGTTTCTACTATGATTACAAAGTTTTTACGGGCAGTTTCATAGGTTTTGCGATTTTCGTCAAACCAAGGTTTATTGTTGTTTTCTTTTAGTTCGGTAAGAAATTGTAAGGTTTCAGCTTGTAACATAATTTTGATTTTTAGGGAGTTCAATTGCTTTAACAAGCCAAAGTGGCTAAAAGTTTATGAAAACTAAACCTCATTGCCGGATTTTGTACCACTTTCGAAGGTTGAAATATTATTGAGGGTTGTAACCGCAATTTGTGTAAGGGCCTCTTCAGTTAGAAATCCTTGGTGTGAGGTAATCAATACATTCGGGAAAGTCATGAGGCGAGCCAGTGTATCATCAACCAAAATTTCTTCCGAAAGGTCATTGAAGAAAATATTACTTTCTTGCTCGTACACATCAAGTCCTAAATAACCTAATTTTTTAGATTTTAAGGCCTCAACTACCGCTTGGGTATCAATCAAAGCACCTCTACTGGTATTAATGAGCATGGCTCCATTTTTCATTTTTGCAATCGCTTGGTCATTGATTAAATGTAAGGTTTTATCAGTAAGTGGGCAATGCAAAGAGATAATATCCGACTGTGCCAGTACATCCTCGATTGTTGTGTATTGCACACCAGCATCAATTAAATGTTGATTGGGAAATATGTCAAATGCCAATACTTTACAGCCAAAACCCAGCATAATGCGTGCAAAAGCTTCCCCAATTTTACCAGTGCCGATTACGCCCACAGTTTTTTGAAAAAGATCGAAACCGCTCAGTTTCTCGAGCGAAAAATTGCCTTCTCTTACACGATTGTAAGCCTTATGAGTTTTGCGATTAAGTGTAAGAATCAATGCTACGGCGTGCTCAGCAACAGCATGTGGTGAATAAGCAGGTACGCGAACGACAACAATATTGGCTTGGCGGGCTGCTTCTAAATCAACATTGTTGAAACCTGCACAACGGAGTGCAATGAGGCGGACGTTCATTCCTGCGAGTTTTTCAATAACAGTCGCGTTTACTTTATCGTTTACAAAAACGCAAATGGCATCGCTACCCTCAGCTAAACGTACAGATTTTTCGTTTAATGATGCTTCGTAGAAAGTTAATTCGTGCGAATGATTGTGCTTTTCAAAAAACTCTTTGTCGTATGGTTTTGTACTAAAAAATGCAATTTTCATGGAAATATTTATTAATTATTGGATTTAACAGGAATAAATTTGCTCATTTGATAGCTAATAGATAGATGATTTGAAAACCCTAAGGTTTCATGACTACTAATGGCATAATCAAATATAAATTGTTTAGCTTGGAGACCAAATCCAAAGTGAAATTGATTGATTTTTGAACTTATGCCAGTGCGTAAGTAAAAGTTCTTAACAATCTGATACTCAATCCCCGCTTTTATAAGCATCGGAAAATCGAGGTCTTTTTCAGCTTCAGTAATCATTAATATTTGCTTACTTGGTGCAAACGATAGTCCCAACCTCAAAACCGTTGGGATTCTTTGTGAGGCAAAAAGTTTCGCACCCGTGAGGTTATAAGCATGAAAACCTAATTGAACTTTTGAACTCAATTTTGTCATGATACCAAACTCAGTTAAAAGGGTATTTTTTGCGGCGAAATTTTCGATAGCTGCTTGAAAATAGCTTATTTTTACTCCTAAGGCAATCCGATTCATGCTTTTGCCCATGACCAAGCCTACTTTTTGTTCGTTATAGAGTTTATCGCCAAAACGCTCAATACCGAATCCTAAGTTAGCAAATTTAGTAAGATAATTACCCGATAACGCCAGTGTTTGTAAACCTGAAATATTATAGCGAGCATGATAAGAGGTGCTCACAAAATTTTCTTGTACAAACCCCAGCCCAGCAGGGTTACTGAAAATTGAGTTTCGGTCGGCCAAAGCTGTAGTTGCATTGCCAATACCCCAACTTTTCGCCCCAATCGGGAATGGTTCTCCAGAAGCCCAAATATTATTTGTTTTTAAAATAAAAATAAAACAACAACTAAAGGTTAACTTGTGGAAACAGTAATCACTTTTATAGTAAACAGCAAGAGTTTTTAACATCCTTTCGAATTTTCGGTAAAATACCCAAATATTTAGAAAATAAAAAAGGATAAACCTCAGTGGTTTATCCTTTTTGGGAAATTATGCTAATTAGATTAATTAAATTTACGTTTAACAATATCTATAAATTCTTCGGCTTCAGCACCTGTAATATCCCACATATATCTTGGAACATATTTTTTTAGTATTAACTCTTTTGCCTCGCTAAAGTCTTTGCAAAGTTCGAGTTCTTCTAGTGCATGAGAAAATGCTTGAATATTGCCACCAAAGAGGTTATTAGTAAATAAGAAACGTTGATTGAGCGAAATCACTCCAGTGATACCTTCAATCCGTGAGTTTTGATGGTAATCAAGCACTGTTTTATTCAATTGTGTTTGGTCATTCAGTGATTTTTTTTCACCAGCTAACTTTTCATTTAATCGTACATCCTCACTTTCTCTTACGTTTCGAGCCTCATTGATTCTTGGGGCTAATGATTCTACTCTTTGTTCATATAGTGGTGTTGGCTCTGGTCTTTGAACAGGAACAGGCCTTGGCTCTGGGGTAATAGCCCTCTCTTGAATAACTGGAGCGGGTTCTACAAATCGTTCACGTTCGACTACCGCAGGGGCGGGCTTGGGCGTATATATACGCTCAACCACTGGTTGTGGCTCGTATCTTGGTTGTTGGCTAACTACTTGAGGAGGTGTAGTTGGAGTTACAAAGTCGAAAAAAGAAGTATTTGTATCCATTTCAGGTATTTTAGCTGCCTTTCTTGGCACTAAATCTTCAGGAATAGGTACTATTTCATCAAATTTTGCTAAATACTCATCAGGGTTTTCGAGTGAAAGCGGTGTTTCTTCAAGCCAAGTCATTGCTTGATTCGCAAAAACAAATTCTTGCCCATTTAGTTTTTCAGCTAATTTGGGCAGCACATCTTTATTTATTAGTATGTATTTCGTGAGTGGACGAATATTTTCGTGACTAAACTTAAAACTTGGTAAATCACGCATTAATTCTTTATAAAATGTTTGCGGGTCGAGAATGAGTACTAATGCTTCACCAACAGAATCAATTAAAAGAGGTTCAAAATGTTCTCTTTTAATAGAAATGTGTTGTGAAACAGTATTCATAAAAGTTTTAAGTGCTTGCTGAACTTCCGAAGCACCAAAATCAAAATATGGACTACGAAGGCGTTGAGTTTCGCCTTGCCATTTATCAAATAGTGCTTTGATAGTGAGCATGTTTACTTGCTGTATAGCAGTTAAACCAAGAATTTGTTTACCAGTAATACTACTGTATTGAGCAAAAAAATCATCACATATCTTGGCCGCGTAAGCCTTACTGTACCGTTCTACGGCTGACAAATTCAATTTGTTCGTCATTAGTAAATTCGTTTTTTTTGTATCCTGTTAGTTGTAGGCTCTAGTAGGGATATTCAGAAATGAGCCATTTAGGGTTTGTTTCGTAATATCTAATCATTTACACAAAATTAACGCAACTATGTTGCCAGTTTTTATTAGAACGAAAAAAATAATTAAATAATGTTTATAGAACCCAAAAGAGGTAGAAATCAAGAACAAAAGTCAGGCTGGATTGAGGTAGTTTGTGGCTCAATGTTCTCCGGAAAGACCGAAGAATTAATTCGTAGGTTGAAGCGTGCCAAAATTGCCAAACAGAAGGTAGAAATTTTTAAGCCTTCAATTGATGTGCGTTATCATGAAGTAGATATTGTTTCACATAACCAGACAGCCATTCGCTCTACACCAGTTCATACATCAGAAGAAATTTTGTTGATGACCACTGATTGTGAAGTTGTAGGTATAGACGAAGCTCAATTTTTTGATAATGGAATTATAGCGGTAGTAAATAAACTTGCTGAAAATGGCAAGCGTGTAATTGTGGCGGGTCTTGATATGGACTCGCGTGGAATTCCTTTCGGACCAATGCCCGCTTTGATGTCAATTGCCGAATACGTAACGAAAGTACATGCCATTTGTGTAGTTTGTGGAGATATCGCTAATTATTCTTATCGAAAAGTTCCTAACGAACAACAAGTAATGCTTGGAGAGTCTGATTCTTATGAAGCTCGTTGCCGTAAATGCTTTCATGCAGGGTGAGTAAAAAATTGTGGCATACATCAAAAGTGTGCCACAATTTTTACATAGGAACTTAAAATCTCAAGATGGTGGCTGAGCGAAGTCGAAGCTACCGTTTCTATTATTAATTACTTTTCTAAGACAGCCTTCCATTTTTCGTAAACTATCTTGTATTCAGCTACTGCCTGTGCATTTGGCTCAATTACCTTCAACTTTGTTAGTTTGCACATAGCTTCCTTAGGAGTTTGATAAAATCCTGCACCAAATCCTGCACCAAGTGCTGCTCCTTTTGCTCCATCAGTATCATAAAGCTCAACAGGCGTATTGGTAATATTTACGAGAGCATTACTAAAAATATCACTCAAAAACATATTGGCATTTCCAGCACGAATGACCTTCGGCTCTACGCCATTTCCTTGCATAATTTCAAAACCGTAGTTTAATGAAAAAGCAATGCCTTCTTGTGCAGCACGGAAGATATGGCTTCTTGAATGAATATTGAAGTCAAGGTTTTGGAAAGATGCTCCCAAAATTCTGTTATTCAGCATGCGTTCGGCACCATTTCCAAAGGGCATTACCAATAGACCATTACTACCGATAGGGGCTTGTGCGGCTAGCTGATTCATTTCTGAATAACTCAGATGGCCACCGAAATTTTCTTTCGCCCAACGATTTAAAATACCCGTTCCATTGATACACAATAAAATACCAATTCTATTTTCACCACCCAACTGATGATTGACATGAGCAAATGAGTTAATACGAGATTGAGGGTCGTACGAAACTTGGTCACTAACTGCATAAACTACGCCCGATGTGCCGGCGGTTGCTGCAATTTCACCAGGATTGAGCACATCTAATGAAAGTGCATTATTAGGTTGGTCTCCAGCTTTATATGTCACAGGAATACCTGCTTTTATACCTAAAAGTTGAGCAATATCGCTCGTTACTTCTCCGTGATTACTAAAAACTGGATTGATAGTTGGAATAAGACTTTCTTCAAAACCATAGTAATCCATTACATCTGCCGAAACTTCATTGGCTTGAAAATCCCAGAAAATTCCTTCTGAAAGGCCAGAGTTTGAAGTTGTTATCTCATTGGTGAGCATCATTGCGATATAATCGCCAGGAAGCATGATTTTATCGCATTGCTCATAAATATGTGGTTCGTTAGCTTTAACCCATGCCAATTTCGATGCAGTAAAGTTTCCAGGAGAATTGAGTAAATGGTTCAAACAAACATCTTCTCCAATGTCACTAAATGCTTTTGCCCCAATTTCAACGGCACGACTATCGCACCAAATAATTGATGGACGTAAGACTTTTTTATTTTTATCTACCATTACCAAACCGTGCATTTGGTAGGCAATACCAATCGCTCCGATAGATTGCGGGTCGAATTTGCCCGAAGCATTTACTCGCTTGATGGCTTCAATAGAATTAGTCCACCACATTTCGGGGTCTTGTTCGGCCCAACCAGCATGAGGAGATGAGATACTTGCTTCAACATCAGGATATTGAGCTGAAGCGATAACTTGTTGTGTATCAGCATCTACAACGGATGCTTTGATAGAAGAAGTGCCAATGTCTAAGCCGAGTAATAACATGATTAAAGTTTTTTAATTGTCAAAGTTACAATTATTTTTTGTTGGTGCAAAAACTGAGTTTTTTGTTATTGCCTTCGACTTCGCTCAGGCAACAACAAGAATCATTGTTTGAGCGAAGCTCTACGGTTGGTGAGCAAAGTTCTACAGTTAGTGAGCAAAGTTCTACAGTTAGTGAGCAAAGTTCTACGGTTGGTGAGCGAAGTTCTACGGTTGGTGAGTAAAGTTCTACAGTTGGTGAGCGAAGTTTTACAGTTTGTGAGCAAAGTTCTACGGTTGGTGAGCAAAGTTCTACGGTTGGTGAGCAAAGTTCTACAGTTGGTGAGCAAAG
>NZ_LXHX01000014.1:0-53501 GCF_001649495.1 Emticicia sp. MM
TATCAAAAAACAAGTTTTTGAGTAAATTATATTTGTATTTATTTTATAATTTATTGGATAAAAGAACTTTACGATTTATTATTTTTTCGTTAAACCCTTGACAAAAAAGAAATTTGTATTAACTTCGTGTTCACTTTTTCAAAGACAATGCTAAAAACGGAAAGATTCAGATACTTAGTTGAGAACCAACTTTTTGGGGTTTGTTCACGACTTGGCGAAAAGCTTAATTTTTCGGCGGGTAGTATTCGTTTGTACTTTATTTATGCGTCGTTCTTCACTTTTGGTTCGCCAATCATACTTTATTTAGTACTGGTTTTTTGGATGGAAGTAAGAAAACATCTTCGCCGACGCCAAAACCCAACTGTTTGGGAAATTTAGTAGAGACTTCCCAAATCTTGAAGATTTAGGAAGCCTAAAAAACATTAGAATAAAGCTAATTGCTTGTCGTTATCTTCTTGATTATCATCATTTTGTGAATCGTCATTATCAGAAGTCTTGTCATCAGTCGAAGTAATAACCTCTTCTACTTTTGGCTCAAGCATTTTCACTTCCACAATATCATACGCATTGATTTTTTGCCCGATTGCTTTCCAACCTCTAATATCGACAAACTCATCAACCAAAATCGTTTGAGTTTCGACTGGTGATTTTTTATCAGATTTGGTTTTAATTTCAAATCGAGGATATTTATCAAGGCTAGCGGCCAATAAACGAGAATTTTTGGTGTCGGAGATAAACAAAAACTTTTTATCCATAGTGGTGGTCTCGATTTTGAAACGCTTAATGTAGAAAATCTTGTTTTCTCCTTCGTAATGTAAGCACGAAACAGGGCTTTCAGCATCATATTTAGACACAATCAAAATTTCTTTTGGTTCATAGCGGTTAGTTAATTCAAAGTTGGTAAATTCATAATGTCCATCTTTGTAAATAACTAAGATTTTGTCTTCCGAACCAAAATTTCCTAAATACTGTCCGTGTTCATCACGATTAAGCTTCCCTATTACCGCATCGAACCAAATATCTACTCCTCCAAGCGTTGATTTACCGGCTGATTTGAATGCAATTTTACGAATAGGAAATTTCGTAACAACATTTCCCATCGAGCTACGGTTTTTGATAGTTAAAGTCGAGAAATCCCAGTCGAATTGTTTTTTCTTGGCAGTAGAGTTTGCTGTAAGATTAACGGCAACTGTTTCTGCTTCGCCGTTATCATTGGCGGTAAAGTATAAGATTTTCGACTTCGGATTACCCATCGTCACATCATATTCTTTATCACGCGTGATGCCCGTTACAAAGAATCGTTTGGCATAAGAAGTGCCCGATTTAGCATCAATGTAAATAGCATTGTAAATTTTACGTTCATCGTTTTTACGGAAAACCGAACAATAAATAATGTCTTTTCCAACGAATACTTTTTCTTGGATTTTTGTGATAACGTATTTGCCATCACGTTTAAAGGCAATAATATCATCAATATCAGAGCAATCCATTACATATTCGTCTTTCTTTAGTCCGTAGCCAATAAAGCCTCCTTCACGGTCAACATAAAGTTTTTGATTATTGGCCGCTACCACTGTTGCTTGAACTGCTTCGAACTGACGTATTTCTGTTTTGCGTTCTCTGCCTTTGCTATATTTCTTTAATAAATCACGGTAGAAAGAAATCGTAAAACGCACTATATTAGCCAAGTTATCTTCTACTTCGGCCAATTCATCTTGTAGGCGTTTCATGAGTTCATCGGCCTTGAATGAGTCATACTTAGAAATACGTTTGATTTTAATTTCAAGTAATCTGAGTAAGTCTTCTTCAACTATTTCTCGATAAAAATCTTTTTTGTATGGTTCTAAACCACGGTCAACAGTGGCTACTACATCTTCGAAAGTTGTACATTCTTCGATTTGACGATAGATTCTATTTTCAATAAAGATTTTTTCTAGCGAACTATAAAGTAGTTTTTCTTTGAGTTCATGCCGCTTAATTTCCAGTTCTCGCTGAAGCAAATGTTTAGTTTGCTCAGTACATTGCTTTAAAATATCACTTACTGTAATAAAATGAGGTTTGTTGTCAACAATCACACAGGCATTCGGCGAAATTGAACTTTCACACTCTGTAAAAGCGTAAAGAGCATCAATCGTAATATCTGGTGAAGTATTAGGAGCCAAGTGAATAATAATCGAAACATCTTTGGCGGTATTATCTTCAACCTTTTTGATTTTTATTTTGCCAGCATCATTCGCCTTGATAATTGACTCGATAAGAGATGATGTAGTTGTACTAAATGGAATCTCCTGAATCTCGAGGGTTTTCTTATCTATTTCGGCAATTTTCGCACGAACTTTTATTTTTCCTCCACGAGCACCATCATTGTAGTTGGTCACGTCAACCATACCACCCGTCAAGAAATCGGGATATAATTGGAATGGTTCCTTTTTGAGGTAAGAGATAGAAGCTTCGCACAACTCAATGAAGTTATGGGGCATTACTTTAGTAGAAAGGCCAACCGCAATACCTTCTACTCCTTGAGCAAGTAGGAGGGGAAATTTTGCTGGAAGATTTACTGGTTCACGCTTACGGCCATCATAAGACATTTGCCATTCGGTAGTATCTTCGTTGAAAAGAACGTCATTCGCAAATTTCGATAGACGTACCTCAATATAACGCGGAGCCGCCGCACCATCGCCCGTGCGAACATCTCCCCAGTTTCCTTGTGTATCGAGTAGGAGATTCTTCTGTCCCATCGTCACGATTGCGTCTCCAATTGAAGCATCGCCATGTGGGTGATATTGCATACTTGAGCCAATCACGTTGGCTACTTTATTGAAACGTCCATCATCCATTTCTTTAAGGGCATGCAAAATGCGTCGTTGAACGGGTTTTAAACCGTCTTCGATGGCAGGCACGGCACGCTCAAGAATTACATATGAAGCATATTCGAGAAACCAGTTTTCAAACATGTCGTCGATTACTTCTTTTTGCTGTAGGGGGTCGTACTTTGGTGTTTCGTCACTCATAATAGTCTGTTAGCGAAAGCATAATAATATAAGGCAAATGTAGTAAAAAATGGCATAATTCTATGGGTTTCTGAGAGCGTGACTTTGTTATTTAGAAATATTCTAAATAAAGTTTGGGTTTTAATTTTCTCTGTCTATCTTTGTGCTATTATTTAGATTAATTCTAAATAATAGCACTATTGGTTATTACCTTAAACTAGATTCTAACATGAAAATTCTCAAATTTTTAGTTGATTTACAAGAATCTCTTAGTTTACAGAAATTAAAAAACGAGTTGAATAGTGTAGGAATTAAGGCTTTTACGATTGATTATTTGAGTATGCAGATTTCAATTTTAGGTACAGATTCAATACAAGATGAAACAATTGATTGTACAGTAAGAAAAGCAGATTTCGATTCTAAATCCTTTAGGATAAGTAATTAATAATTTAAATAAACGCTAAAACTGCCGTTTAATTTTCGGTTTTAAAATTGCCAAGACAGCTAGGTCTGCACACTTTTTTTAAATTTTATGCACTACTAACTAGATTTACAAATGTAGTTTTTGAAGAAAGTAGAAATATTATCAGTTAAAATTTATGGGTTTAACCAAAGTTTCTTAAAACCCTTAGAAGAAACAAAGAGTTGTTCTTGTGAAGATTAGTAGTTTCTTAAAATCCTTTTAGTTCTTTAAAATATAAGCCTGAAGGTTAGAGATAAAATATTTAAATGGACGGAAGTTTTCATCAATTAGTTTGTCAGTTTTTGTTGATATAAAGCTTATTGATAGCAGTTTTTATAGCACTTAGAGATGGTGAAATTGCAAAAACTAAGATTAATAACCACATAATAAAAAATACGAGCCATGCTTGAGCAAAATCATTATAAGGAAGCTAAGGCAATTTTAGATGCCAAAATTGAGGAATTAGGGCTCCGTAAGACAGTCGAACGATATAAGATTTTAGAAGAAATTTATAAGCGTAACGACCATTTTGAAGCTGATGAATTGTATTATGTTTTTGTCGAACGTAATTTTTCTGTAAGTAAATCTACTGTTTATAATACACTTGAATTGTTGGTGGAGTTGGGGCTTGTAAAAAAACGCCAGTTTAATGGTTCACATGCAGCTTGCTACGAAAAGGCCTTTGGTAGAAAACAACACAGCCATTTAATTTGTGTAGATTGTAATCGTGTATTTGAATTTTGTGACCCTCGTCTTCAAGCTATTCAAAATACTATTTCTGAGTTCTATGATATGTCTATTATTGACCATTCGCTAATAATCTACGGTCAATGTCAACGAGAGAATTGTAAGAAAAATACCTAATTCTCGTTCGAATACCCATTTGATTTTTTGTATTTCAAATCCTTATTTAAAATTATTCTAAATAAATCCTTGTCGTTTAAAAATTCGTATCTACATTTGTGGTGTTATTTAGAATTAGTCTAAACAAAATTAAGAAATAAATATGAACTCTTGGAATTATACTATTTTAAGTTTGTTGTTTGTCCCAATGCTTTCTTATGGACAAAAAGCGGCTATTAGTGGCAAGGTTGCAGATAATCAAAAGCAGATTGTAATTGGAGCAAGCATCGTATTAAAAGGCACTGTAAGGGGAGTTCAGACCAATAGCAAAGGTGAATACATTATTAAAGGATTAAAAGAGGGAAATTATACTTTAGTTGTATCGAGCGTTGGTTTGCAGTCTGAAGAAGTTGCGGTTGAACTTAAAGAAAATGAATTGAAAATAGTAGATGTTTCTTTAATGGAAGAGACTTATACACTCAAAGATGTACAGGTGGTAGCAAGCCGCGGCGTGAGAGGGAATGAACATTTAGCAGAAGTAGATGGCTATTCCATAAATGCGACTAAGAAAAACGAAGTTATAAAACTTGACAACCTCAATGCCAATTTGGCAATGAACAATAGCCGTCAGATTTTTAGTCGAACACCCGGTATTTCGGTTTGGGAAAATGATGGTTCGGGTATTCAGTTGGGCGTGGCATCTCGTGGTTTAAGTCCGAATCGTTCTTGGGAGTTTAATGTTAGAATGAATGGATATGACATTACACCCGATCCAATGGGTTATCCAGAAGCCTATTACACACCACCAATGGAAGTAGTTGACCGCATCGAAATTGTCCGTGGAGCTTCTTCTTTACAATACGGCCCACAATTTGGGGGATTGATGAATTTCGTACTTCGCAAGCCTGATATTTCTACTCGTATTACGGTAGAATCTCAGAATACAACAGGTAGTAATGGCTTGTTTAGTACATTTAATTATATCGGCGGAACTGAAGGTCGTTTAAGTTATACTGCCTATTACCAAAAACGTTTTGGAAACGGTTGGAGAGATAATAGCTATTACAACACTGACCACGCTCACGCCGAATTGAGCTATGCCATTACGAATAAATTCAAAATAGGAGCAGAGGCTACCTACATGACTTACAAAAGCCAACAAG
The DNA here is from genome assembly GCF_001649495.1 of Emticicia sp. MM. NCBI lineage: Bacteria > Pseudomonadati > Bacteroidota > Cytophagia > Cytophagales > Leadbetterellaceae > Emticicia > Emticicia sp. MM. The sequence goes on from NZ_LXHX01000014.1 coordinate 5,460, forward strand.
CAGGTGGCTTGACCGATGCTCAGTTTGCCCAAGATGCACGCCAAAGTGTGCGTAGTCGAAATTGGTTTAGTACGCCTTGGTTAGTTCCTTCGCTCTCGGCTGAGTATGTTTTCAGTGAAAAAACAAAATTAAGTTGGAAAGCCTTTGGCGTGATTGCCGAGCGTAGTAGTGTTGGGAATGTAGCGGCTATTACAACTGTAGATAACCTTGCTTCAAATCGTCAGGTAGATACAGACTACTACAATAATTATGGTTCAGAATTACGCTTCATTACAGACTATAAATTTTTTGGATTAAATAATACAGTTGCGAGTGGTTTAAGGTACTACAATGGTAATATCGACCGTAAGCAGTTAGGAAAAGGGTCGGTTGGGGAAGATATGGAATTTAGTATCGAAGGCGAATATCCACGTGATTTAGATTTTAATAATATCAATAAAGCTGCTTATTTTGAGAATATTTTCCGCATTAGTAAGAAGTTTTTAGTAACTGCTGGCGGAAGAATTGAAAATATCAGTTCAACCATGCACGGACGTTTGGGTTTATCAAATGGTGTTGCCAATAATCTAACTCCAACCACTCGAAATCGTAGTTTCTTACTCTTTGGTGGAGGAGCGGAGTACCATCTGACGGAGCAATCGGAGTTTTATAGTAATATCTCACAAGCATATCGCCCTGTATTGATTTCTGACCTTACACCTCCTGCTACAACTGATGTGATTGACGAAAATCTGCAAGATGCCCGTGGTTATAATTTTGACTTTGGATACCGTGGAAAAGTAGCTAACTACTTAAATTTCGATGTTGATTATTTCTATGTAAATTATAATAATCGAATTGGAACAATAACCCAAACGAATGCAGCCAACCAACGTTATCAGTTCCGCACCAATTTAGGACGTTCAGTTAGCCAAGGTTTTGAAGGGTATATTGAGTTTGACCCAGTCACGGCTTTCTTCAAAAAATCCAAAATTGGTTATATTAGTATGTTTGCTTCCATAGCTTATATTGATGCTACTTATCGTGATTTCAAGACGACTTCGGTAGTAAATGGACAAATAGTAGAAGGTAATCTTTCGGGAAAAAGAGTGGAGAATGCTCCTCGAAAAATTAATCGTTTTGGAATTACTTATACAAAGAAAGGCTTTTCAATTACTTGGCAAATGAGCGATATTGGCAAAGCTTATGCCGATGCTACGAATACCGAAGTTGCCAATTCGGCTGCCACAACTGGGGTGATTCCAGCCTATACTGTACAAGACCTTTCGGCAAGCTTTAAATTCTTAAAGCACTACAATGTTAAAGCAGGGGTAAATAACCTAACTGATGAAAGATACTTTACACGCCGTGCGGGTGGATACCCAGGCCCAGGTATTTTACCAGCTGATGGCCGTACATTCTACGTTTCAGCAGGATTTAAGTTTTAATAACCAATATACTAAAAGGAAATTCAAAGAATTTCCTTTTAAAATCGAGTTTGTTTATAATTAGTCTAAATAAAAATTAAACCAAAGAAAAATGAAAAATATAATCTACTCCTTATTAATGCTTTGGGCGATTGGAGTTCAAGCTCAAACTCAAACTGGACAAGTCAAAGGAATTGTAAAAAACAGCGAAGGACAAGTTGCCCCTTATGTTTCAATTCAATTGAAGGAGCTAAAAAAAGGTACAACTTCGAGCGAAAAAGGTGAGTTTTCAATTAGCAATATCAAAGGTGGAAATTATACGTTAGTAGCTTCTTTTGTTGGATATAAAACGTTGGAACAAAAAATAAGAATTGAAGAAGGAAAAACACTTAGCCTTTCACTCGAATTATTAGAAAATGCCGAAATGCTAAAAGAAATCGTTATTTCGGGGACTTATATCGCAAATCGTACTGCTACTTTAGGAAAAGCCAATATCCGTCCACTTGATTTGCCACAAAGTACAGCCGTGGTAAGTAGTACAGTTATTGCCGACCAACAAGCCATTAGGCTTGGCGATGTAGTGAAGAATGTCAGCGGGGTTTCGCTTACTGAAACGCGTGGGGGCGTTGCCGAAACATTCTCTTCTCGTGGATATAGTGTTGGTATTGCCGGAGCAGGAGGAAGTATTTTCAAGAACGGTACAATCAGTAATACCATGGGTTTTCCTGATGCCAGCACTTTAGAATCAGTCGAAGTAATGAAAGGAAGCTCGGCTTTACTTTATGGCAATGTTTCAGGTGGTGTGATTATCAATATGGTTACGAAAAAGCCTCGTTTCGATTGGGGTGGGCAGGCCTCAATGCTTGTTGGAAGCTACAATCAGTACAAGCCGACTGTTGATGTTTATGGGCCGATTAGTAAGAAATTGGCTTTCAGAGCAGTGGGTACTTATGAAAATGCTCAAAGCTACCGTGATGTTGTGAAAACAAATAGGGTATATGTTACACCTTCGTTATTATACAAAATTAGTGACAAAACCGATGTTTTATTACAGGCTGATTATTTGAAAAGTAATATCGTACCAGATGCAGGCGTAGGAACACCTAACAGTAGAATTACGATTACTGAATTGCCCGAAGCTCCGAGAAATCGTTTTATAAATACTTCGTGGGCTTATAATAATACTGACCAAACCGCTGGTTTTTTAACTATCAACCATCGTTTCAATAACAACTGGAAGCTTACCGCTATTGGCTCGGTGCAAGATACACGCGTGAAAGGTTTTGGAGCAGGAGTACCCAATGCCATTACTGCCAATGGAGACTACACACGAGCATTAAGTGCGGTGAATACAGCTGAAAAAGATTATACTGCTCAAGTAAATTTGAATGGAAGTTTTAAAACTGGAAAAATCAATCATCAATTATTAGTGGGGGCTGATTTCCTAAGAATAGAGAATGTGAGCCATACTTTTAAATTCATATCAGCTGCTGGGGTAGTAGGTACTGCCTATGATAAAATTAATATTTTCGACCCTATAAAATATGTGGCTCGTACAGATATTCCGACCATCGCTGATACTGCTCGCACAACAACTCCACAAAACCGCTACGGTGTTTATATACAAGATTTGATAGCAATTAGTCCTAAATTCAAAGTATTAGCTGGGTTGAGGTATTCTTATCAAACAGCGTTTCAATCGACTATCTTGAATCTTGAAAAAAATGTTTCACGACGTGGCACAACTGCCGATAAATCAGACGCTGCATTTTCTCCGAAACTCGCCTTGATTTATCAGCCATTCCAGACAACCTCTATCTATACTTCATACAGCAATAATTTTACTATCAATACAGGCACCGATATTAATGGCGATGCCCTAAAACCATCAATCATCGACCAATACGAAGTTGGGGTAAAAAATGAGTTTTTAGATGGAAAATTATCGGTTAACGCAAGTGTTTATAAAATTATCAATAGCAATTTTGCTCAAACGGCTCTTTTTGATAAAAATGGTAATCCAAACACAAATACTAGTATTAGAGAGTTATCGGGTGAGACAACAAGTGATGGTTTTGAAATTGATTTCAACGGAGTATTATCGAAAAACTTCTATTTCTTGCTTGGTTATGGCCATAACTTCATGCGTTATACCAATACAACGGGTGTGGTTGGTTCGCAAGTTGAGGGAGAGCAGCTAATCAGAAACCCAAGAAATACGGCCAACGGTTCGTTATTCTATACTTTCGATAAAACTAAACTAAAAGGTCTAAAATTGGGTATTGCAGCGTTCTACACAGGTAAGCGTTTTGCAGGGAATAACAATGTGGTGGGCTTAAATGGTGGCTTAAATAATACAACTGCTGCTTTGAGTGCTTATAATGCTTTGATTCCATTAACTGCCTTTACAACTACGGATATTTCGGCGGGATATACTTTTGGTAAAATTTCTGTTCTTGCCAAGGTTTCAAATATTTTCAATACCATGAATTATATCGTTCATGACCGTTATAGCATCAATCCGATTGCTCCACGCCAGTTTGCAACAACATTGAGTTATAAGTTCTAAATATTGAGAATTATTGAATTACAGGGTTATTCAAAATTTTAGCTTTACGAATGGTTCGCCGTTGTAATTAGGATTTTTATCTAATAGAACTCAAGTCGAAGCTATTTCTGTAAGCGTGCTTAAACGAATTAAAATAGCAATTTTACTAGAAATGTACCGTTAGGTACTAAATATTGGCAACTGTAAAAGATTACAAGATTATAGGCGTAGCGTAGGTACGCAACAAACTGTATTTTGATTTAAGAAATATTTGTTAAACAACTTAAGACAATTCAAAAATGTTAAAATTATTAGTGCCCATTCACCTATTTTTTGTTGGACTCTTTGGCTTTTCTTTCATTAATATCCAAGAAGATAGTCATGAAATGACTATCTGTAAAACTATTGATGTATCAGTTAATCATAAAGGTGGTAGGATTGCAAGTAACTTCGGCGATTCACCTTTTGCAATAGACCATAATAAATCATATAATTTACCAACCTTGGCCAAAAACAATAAAGGAGAAGTGGTTTTATATTGGACTGAAAAAGACCCTCAGAACGAAGTTGCTTTATATTTTGCAACTTCAAAAGATGGAAAAACTTATGCTGAAAAGAAATTGGTTTTTGCTGATGCAGGTTTAGGCAATGGTCGCTTGGCTCGTCCAAAACTCCTTTTCAAGAAAAATGGCGAAATGGTTGCTATTTTTTCTTACCGTGTAGGAGCTACGCCTCCGAGAGAAGCCCGACCAACAACTCAGACACAAGAAGCCAATCATAATAATCATAATGCACTTGCTTCGCAACAAGTACCAGCAGCCAGACCAAAACGTAGTTCGGAAATAAGATTTACGGTTTCTAAAGATGGAGGAAATACTTGGTCAACACCAACTTCGGTTGATACCGATACAACAAAACTTACACGTGGTTTCTTTGATGCGGTGGTATTGCCTAATGATGAAGTAGCGGTAGCTTATTTGAAAGATGTAAAAGGTAGTACAAAGTTTGAAGAACGTGATTTGCGTTTGGTAATTACAAAAAATGGTGTTTTTCAACCTGAAAGATTAATCGACCCAGTTGTTTGTGATTGTTGTAATATAAGTATGGTTGTGGATGAAGCAGGGGCTTTACACATGGTCTATCGAGATAATAACAATGATATTCGGGATATGGCCCACATTGTTTCGAAGGATAATGGAGCAACATTTTCAGCACCAAAAACTTTATATGCTGATAAATGGGAAATCAAAGGTTGTCCACATTCGGGAGCTACTTCTGCTTCTACGAAAACTGACCAATTTATTACGTGGTTTTCTGGTACACAGAATGGACAATCGGGTGTTCGTTTGACCAATGCTTCAGGTAAATTATTGAAAGTATTAGATTCTTCGGCAAAGAATGCCTCTATTGCGGCGGATGATAAAACGGCTGTTTGGGTTTGGGAACAAATTGCCGAAAACGGCCCAAGTAATATCTTTTACAGTAAAGTAATCAATGGGAAATTACTTGATAGTCAGAAAGTTGCTTCCTCAGACTTTGGACAAAATGCCAGCACTTTAGTAGTGAATGGAAAAGTTTTAGTAGCTTATGAAGTTTTGAAAGCCGATAAAAAAACTGTGTTAGCGGCTAAGTTTGTGGAGTGATGAATATAAATAAGTAAAAAGAGGCTTAATTTCTCACCGAAATAAGCCTCTTTTAGTCTATCAATTAGCTAATTACTTCATCGCTGCTTCAAAGTTTTCGTTAACTTTTTTCCAGTTAACAACATTCCAAAAAGCGGCTACGTAATCGGCACGTTTGTTTTGATATTTCAAATAATAAGCGTGTTCCCAAACATCAAGAGCTAAAATTGGCGTTCCTTTGTCGGTTGCCACATCCATTAATGGATTATCTTGGTTGGCAGTCGAAACTATTTTCAATTTCTTGTCAGGCGTAACGATTAACCAAGCCCAACCCGAACCAAAACGAGTAGTAGCTGCTTTTCCAAATTCTTCTTTCATTTTATCGAACCCACCAAAAGTTGCTGTAATGGCATCAGCTAATTTACCCGATGGAGCTCCGCCAGCATTTGGTCCCATAATTTGCCAGAAAAATGTATGATTCCAGTGACCTCCACCATTATTTCTTACCGCAACAGGATATTTACTGATATTGCTCAATAACTGGTCGATTGAAAGTTTTTCCATATCAGTTCCTGCAATGGCTTTGTTGAGGTTATCGACATAAGCTTTGTGGTGACGGTCGTGGTGAATTTCCATCGTCATTTTGTCGATATGTGGCTCAAGAGCATCGTTTGCGTAAGGGAGCGGAGCAAGAGTGTGCATTCCGTCGAAAAAAACAGGTGCAGATGCAAAAACATCGCCTAATTTAAAAGCGAAAGTACTTGCTATAAAGGTTTTGATAAAATCTTTTCTATTCATTGGTTTATTAGACATTAGGTATTAAACAATCAAATCTACTATTTTCTAACAATACATATTAGTGTTTCGTTTACATTAACGAAAATTTAACGTTTTCGAAGAATATCTATTCATAAGATACGCGACTAATAATACTACGCCCAAGGGTAACTTCATCGGCATATTCTAAATCTCCTCCAATCGGGATTCCACGAGCTATAGTACTGATTTTTTTCCCGAAAGGCTTAAGCTTTTTTTGTAAGTAAAATGCCGTTGTATCGCCCTCCATAGTTGGGCTGAGAGCCAAAATAATCTCTTGAATTTCAGCGTTTTGCTCAACTCTTCTAATAAGCGATTCTATGTGAAGGTCGTTAGGGCCAATACCCATCAAAGGTGAAATAATTCCTCCTAAAATATGATATAACCCACGATACTGAGCTGTATTTTCAATAGCTAATACATCGCGTGTGTCTTCAACTATGCAAATGACTGAGGTATCGCGGCGTGGAGAACTACAAATAAGGCATAGTTCTTCATCAGATATATTATGGCATTGTTTACAGTAAGTGGTCTTGGTTCGCATTGCTGTAAGGGCATCAGCTAAGAGTAATGTCTGTGATTCATCACGTTTCAGTAAGTGAAGTGCCATTCTCAAAGCCGACTTCTTGCCAATTCCGGGTAGCTTTGATATTTCAATTACCGCTTCTTCTATCAGTTTTGAGGGGAAATTCATGAAATTAAGTCCACTGTCAACAGTTGACAGTCAACAGCGTATATTTATTTTATTTTAATCAGTTTAAACTATTCTTCAAGGCATGAAGCATTTTAACGATTTCTTCAATTCTTAACTTTGACCTATTTCAACATTATTTCAGCAGAGATATGGCGGCGACAAATCTCATTTCTCATGGCCGCTAATTCTTCAAAATCACCTGATTTAACACCACATTTTCCTTTGTAATGAATAATTAATGTACATTGTTCGGCTTGCTCAGGAGTATGTTGACAAACATCAATAAGGGTGTCAATCACGTGGTCGAAGGTATTTATATCATCATTGAAAACGACTAATTCCCATAATTTAATATCGGCGAGGTCTTCAACGACCTCTTCAATAACTTCAATTTCTGGACTTGGTAACGTTGTCATCTGTTTAAACTTTTGCACAAATTTGGTTTATTAATAAAAGAAAAAAAGTAATTTGGACTTTTGTGTCTACTCTTTTGGGCATTTTATAATGCTAAGATAATTCATTCTTACGAAAGAGTCGTTTTGTTATCGAAAAAAAAGTTTTGATATTTGAACAAGATTTTAAACCATAAGTACGCATTTGTATGACTTCATCCCTTGCTTTAACTATTTTAGTAATCTATTTCCTTGTTCTAATTGCCATTTCATTTTACACAGCTAAAGGAGCCGATACTAATACTTTTTTTACCGCTAATCGCCAATCGCCATGGTATTTGGTGGCTTTTGGTATGATTGGAACATCAATTTCGGGCGTAACGTTCGTTTCTGTACCTGGAGCGGTTGGAAAAATTCAATTTTCTTATTTTCAAGTAGTTTTGGGCTATGCTTTGGGTTATTGGGTAATTGGCACAATTTTGATGCCGATGTATTACCGTCTAAACTTAATTTCTATTTACGGCTATCTCGAAAAAAGATTTGGTTTTTGGTCTTATAAAACGGGTTCAGCATTTTTTCTATTATCTCGTACAGTTGGTTCGGCTGTGCGTATGTATGTAGCGGTGCAGGTATTGCAATTAGCTATTTTCGATTCGTTGGGTGTGCCATTCGAATTGACCGTTTTGATAGCTATGGGCTTAATCTTTGTTTATACCTTTAAAGGTGGGGTAAAGACAATCATTATTACCGATACACTTCAAACATTTTTCTTATTAACAGCCTTAGTGTTGACTATTTATTTGATAGGTAAACAATTAGATTTAGGATTTTTTGACTTGTTTTCTACTGTAAAAGATAGCCAATACTCTAAAGTATTTGTTTGGGATTGGGCGAATAAACATCATTTCTTGAAGGATTTCTTCTCAGGAGCATTCATAGCTATCGTAATGACTGGTCTTGACCAAGATTTAATGCAGAAAAACCTGACCTGTAAGAGTATTGACGAAGCTCAAAAGAATATGTTTTGGTTTTATGTAGTTTTGGTGTTTGTGAATCTCTTATTCTTGAGTTTGGGCGTATTGCTCTATATGTATTCTGAGAAAATGGGCTTGCCAATTCCTGCTAAAACCGATGATTTGTACCCTTCTTTAGCTTTAGGAAATAAATTTGGAACATTGGCTGCCGTAACATTTTTATTGGGCATTACCGCTGCAACTTATGCCAGTTCGGATTCTGCTCTTACAGCTCTTACAACCTCCTTTTGTGTTGATTTTTTACACATCGAAAAATATGATGAGGCCAAACGCCAACGTCTCAAGCACTATGTCCATTTAGGTTTTACGGCTGTATTTTTTGTTGTAATTATCATTTTTAGAGCACTGAATAGTCAAGAGGTAATATCTGCAGTATTCAATATTGCAGGCTATACTTATGGGCCATTATTAGGACTATTTGCATTTGGATTATATCTCAAACGTCCGCTTAAAGATAAATTTGTACCTTACGTTTGTGTGGCTGCACCGTTTTTGACTTACGCAGTTGAAGAAGTTTCGAAAGCAACAATTGATTTTGAATTTGGTTTCTCGAAGTTGATGCTCAATGGATTTATAACTTTTGTAGGGCTTTGGCTTTTGTCGAGAAAAGCTGAATAATATTTAAGTTAGACTTCGCTTCAAGCGAAGTCTAACTTTTTTCTTTCCTTTACCCCAAGAAACTCAGCAGATTCTGCAACCAAAACATTATTTTTAAAGCATATTTCGCAAATGGCCACGCAGATTGGTTAATACTCTTACTATTATTGTTCAGGTTTAAGTCAAATAAAATTTTGTTTTGAGGGTCGATTGTTACCGATTGGATGTCTTTCTTGAAATTAAAAGTTTTTGAAAAATCTTCGCCAGACCAATTGATTTCTTCTTCTTTTCCATCAATAAATTTTATTAGTATTTCAGTTGGAATTTTCATTTCACCGAGTCTTTCAATGGTAAATTTATTGCCCGAAATTTCCTTCACTGCGTAGTCATGGTCAGGAGCGTTGTAAAGTGTTTGTTCAAAATACCAATCAAAGTCTTTCCCAAACTTATAATTGGTCTTTTTAGGAGCAATTTCATTCACAATATTTACAAAATCCTTCACTGGAGGGTGCTTGAATCTCCATCTGATAAAATAAGATTGCATGACTTCATCCATCACCTCTTTACTAATCAAATTCTCTAAAGTCTGTAGCATGGTAGCGGTTTTCATGTAGGTCATTATCCCATACGTACCTTTGGGGTATCGCCAAGATTCACGAGCAATCTCGGTTACTTTTACATTACTCATGCCCACGTATGAAATTCGAGGCAATTCTGAATCATTGATTTTAAAACCTAATAAATTAAACATCGAACCTTTTCCATAAGTAGCATCCATGATTCTCGTTTCGAAATATTGATTAAAACCTTCATCGAGAAAAGACTCTTCAAATTCATTAGAAGCCAACATTCCTTGAAAATATTGATGCCCAAACTCATGAATTGTTACCACTTCAGGCGAGCGAATTCCTTTAGGTAAACCCCAAATCGTTTCGCCACAAGTAATAAAAGTTGGATATTCCATGCCTGAAGAACCAGCTCCTGCAAGCGGCGGGTCAACCAATGTAAGAACCGTATAAGGGTATTTACCTAAGTGTTTCTCGAAATATTCTAAAGCCGCAATGGCCGACTGGAAAAAGCGTTCCGTAGTACCACTATGTTCGGGCTGAACTACTGCCTTGATTTTTACGTGCTTCCACTGCCTTACGCTTACTTCAAATCTTGGTGAGACCGTCCATGCAAAATCATGTACATCTTCTGCTCGGTAGCGGATGGTTTTGGTATTATCGCTGTTTTGCTTTTCATGTTGAACTATGCCCGTAGCTGCCAAAACAAAGTTCTTTGGAACAGTCATGCTGACATTGTAAACACCGAAATCTGCGTAAAACTCGCTATCTGCATGAAACTGGTGACAATTCCATTGACCACGCTTGGCATATCTCATTCCTGTGGTTTCATAAACACCAATTTTCGGAAACCATTGTCCAATCAAATGATAATCGCCAGCGTAGCCAGTTCGTGCAAAAACTTTGGGTAAACGAGCACTAAAGTCTATATCAAGCGTGATACGTTCATTAGGATGCAAAGGCTTATTGAGCTTTACACTTATTACGGTTTGGTCTTTATCGTTTAGATCGTCGGGTTGTATAAATTTTATCTGAGAAGTTAAGTTTTCACCTCTACGAATTTTCATTGATTTTACATCAATCCAACCCCAATTCCCTTTGTTTTTTTTATCCATCATTTCACCACGAAGCTGCCCGCCCGATTCTTTCATGAATGTTGAGTTTTTATTTTTGAAAGCATTGAGGTATAGATGAAATTGAAGCTCGGAGATAATATCAGTTGAGGTGTTTTTCCAAACAAGCGTTTCTTTGCCTTCAAGTGTGTGCTTGATTGGGTCAAGTTTGACAGAAATATCATAATTAGCAATACGGCCACTCAAAGGTTGCGTTTGAGCAAAGCTTATGATTGATAATAAGAAAAAGGGTATAGTTTTAAAAAACTTAGGCATGAAATATTGTGGTTATTCTTTTATTGCAATTTAGAAATTAAATATTATTTCTAACCAAAATTTCAGACTTTTGCATAAAAGAGAATGAGCGATGTTTCTGCATAAAACTAATTTTTTGATGAGGGCTTTGTACCCCAATTTTGTTTGGAGAAAACCTTCAACGGATAAAACCATTTTTTTAACTTTTGATGACGGCCCAATACCAGAAGTAACTGAATTTGTGCTCGAAACACTTGAAAAATATCAGGCAAAAGCTACTTTTTTTTGCATTGGCGATAACATCAATAAGCATCCAGAAGTATTCAAAAAAGTTATAAAAGAAGGCCATTCTGTAGGGAATCATACATTTAATCATTTACGAGGATGGGCTACAGAAGATCAGCAATATTTAGAAAATACTGAAAAATGTAAGGCTGAAATTGAAAAGTTTGGTATAAAAACGCAACTATTTAGACCACCTTATGGACGAATTAAACGTAGTCAAGCACGAAGTATATTATCAACCAATGAAATAATTATGTGGGATGTGCTGAGTGGCGATTTCTCGCAAGATTTATCGCCCGAAACAGTTCTCAATAAAACAATCAAATACACGGAGTCGGGTTCGATTGTACTTTTTCATGATAGCATCAAAGCCAATAAACGCATGGCCTATGCTTTACCAAAATTTTTAGAACATTTTTCTGCACAAGGATTTAAGTTTTCAAAGCTTTAATTATATGAATCAACCCTCTATAAGCATTCTGGTTGCGGCTCGAAACGAAGAGAAAAATATACTCGAATTATTACTTTCATTGAGCAAGTTAAGTTATCCGAAAGAGCAAATACAGATTCTTATCGGGAATGATGATTCTACTGATAAAACTGCCCAAATTATTGAAAGTTTTATTGCTAAAAATAATGGATATAGCGATTTTCAATTAGTAAATATTCAGCATCAAGTTGCAAACCTGAAAGGTAAAGCTAACGTTTTGGCTCAATTAGCTCATTTGGCCATTGGCGAGTATTTTTTCTTTACCGATGCTGATATTGAAGTTCCAGAGTATTGGATTGAAGGCTTTTTATCTGAAATGCAAAACACTGGGGTAGGAGTAGGTTTATCATTGGTAAAACACAGAAATTGGTTTGAAGCAAGCCAAGCCATTGAGTGGCTTTTTGCTTTGAATCTGATGAAAACTTTTTCAGATTTTAAACTACCGACTACTGGAATGGGAAATAATATGGTGGTAAGTGCCGAAGCGTATTGGGCGGTTGGTGGATATGAAAAAATAGGTTTTTCAATTGTTGAAGATTATGCCATTTACAAGGCAATTATTGATAAAGGATTTGGCTTTAAGCAATTGTTTCGGCCAGAAGTATTAGCTATAACTAAACCTCCACAAAATTATTTTGAACAACGGAAACGCTGGGTTACAGGCGGAATTTCTACGGGCTCATTGCTCATTTATCCAGCCATTATTCAAGGCTTGGCTTTGCCTATTTTGCTAATTATTGGTGTATTTTCGTGCAAAACTACCCTGATAATAATGATTCTAAATCTTTTGGTAAACTTCTTTATCGGTCAAAATATCTTTAAAACCTTGCACCAAACTCAATTGCTAAAATACATTCCCGCTTATACTATTTACATGTACGTATTTTGGTTTTTGCAATTGGTTGTTTATTTATTGCCAACTAAACTCGTTTGGAAAGGGCGAGAATACTGATTTCTATAAAGAATCTTTAGGCTGTTTTAGCTCTCGTTGATGCTTGATTGTCAGAAATCCAATGGTGCTAATTAAGTTGAAGATTTTCGGGTAAATTCAAAGGTTTGCCAAATAAATATACAATCCTTCGTTTCATTTGGTGAATAAGATATTATTCCAATTAATCTCTCAAACATAATTTTTCCATTTGAAATAAAACCATAATCCAATCGAAATAATAACCATACTTCCGAGTGTATAAAAATAACCGTTTGGATGGTGAAGTTCGGGAATATTATCGAAGTTCATGCCATAAATACCCGCAATAAAAGTAAGAGGCATAAAAATAGCCGTAAAAACCGTGAGGGTTTTCATGACTGAATTCATTTTATTACTAATACTCGTTAGGTAGATATTTTGAATATTCTCTATCATTTCTCGATAAGATTCGATGGTTTCGAGTATTTGTAAGATATGGTCATAAACATCACGGAGGTAAATGATTGTATGTTCGTGAATCAAATCTGAGTTTTCTCGGGTGAGTATGCCAAACATATCACGTAATGGAAGCACAGATTTTCTGATAAAAAGTAATTCTCTGCGAAGTTCGTACAGGCTGGTTTGATCGTTTCGGTGAGGATTTTCAATGATTTTAATTTCTAATTCTTCTAATTTTTCGCTAAACTTCTCTAAAACCACAAAATAATTATCAACCACCAAATCGCAGAGAGAATAAAATAGATAATCAGCTTTTCCTTTGCGAGTTTTCCCTACCGAAGCTTTTAGTCGAGCAAAAATTGGTAAAAACACATCAGATTTATGCATTTCTTGAAATGAAATTACATAGTTTTTACCCAAAACTAATGCAACATGCTCGGTTTCGACTTCATTCAAATTCTCATTGAACTGTAACATTTTCATTACCATAAAAATGTTTTGTTCGCCAAAATGCTCAAGTTTAGGTTTTTGTTCGGTATTTAATACATCTTCAAGTAGAAGCGGATGTAAATGTAAATGTTTACCAATACTTTCAATAACCGAAACTTCATGCACACCATCTACATCAAGCCAACTTACATAATTATCGGTTGGAAATAACTGACAAGCATTCGTAGTTTTTACTTCTTTTATTTGGCAGCTTTCTTCGTTAAATTCAGTAAGTTTTACAACGGTGCTTATAGGTACATCTTTTCCCACATAGGCAAGGGTACCGGGCGAAGTAAAAGCCTTTTTCTGAACATACTTTTTGTATTTCTTGTGATTCTTCGACATAGATTTACTACTTAGCTTTCCAAAAACTGCTTGTTGAAATTCAATAAAAATACTTCCTTTACGCCACGTGTAATGGCTGTGTAAAGCCATCGAATGAAATCTCCATCAATTTCGGCGTCGGGTGGAAGATAACCTTGGTCAACAAATACGGCATCCCACTGCCCACCTTGCGATTTATGACAGGTTAAGGCATAAGCAAACTTTACCTGCAATGCATTAAGATAAGCATCTTTGCGGAGTAAATCTTGTCGCTCTTTCTTCGATTTTACCCAAAAATAATCTTTCATGACATTTTCGTAAAGCATCTTATTTTCCTCGGCCGTAAGCGTTGGAGAGTTTGAATAAAGTGTATCCAAGATTATTTTGCAATCAAATTCTTCTTCATCAGGATAATCAACCAGTTTTAAGGTTACATTCGCGAAGCGTAGGCCATGCATTTCTTCTTCTCTACGAATCTTTACTACTTCTACGAAATCACCATTGGCAATGAAACCTGCTTTTGATTCTTCACCCAAAATCGAATAGTTATTCCTTACAACCATCAGCATATCGCCCGAGTCAAGTTCATTCTCAGAATAATTAATGGCCGTTCGAATGTAGCGGTTATATTGAACCGCCGTTTTATTAGAGCGAGTAATAATGGTTGTATTTTCTCTACCGTATTTATCATAAGCATATCGAATTCCGTCTTCCAAACGTTCGCCCGTCATTCGATAAAAATCCTTGTATTTACTCGTAATTAGTTTAATAATAGGCTCTTCATTACTTAATTGCTTGCGAAGTTCGGTAGCATTGGTCAGAATTCCCGAACCTTCTCCTTGTCGCATTACTTCCGTAAGTACGTGTTCGGTGACCGTAGCATGGTATCTCCCTTCTAAATGTTGAGCACTTAGGGCAGGGCTTACTTGCATACCTACTGGCGGGAGCTGAGCTTCATCACCGATGAGGATAAGCTTATTGGCTTCTTGTTCAAATACAAAATCAAGTAAATCGTGCAATAGGCTATTAGAGCCAAAATCTCGCTCATCAGAGATCATAGAAGCTTCATCGACGATATATACTGTGCCTTCTTGGTTATTTTTCATTCGCTCAAAAACCAAGGCTCCAGTATACGCATTTTCTACTTGTCGATAGATTTTTTTATGGATAGTTAGAGCCATTCGCTTCGAATAGCTCGACATCACTTTGGCTGCTCGACCAGTTGGAGCCAATAACACAGCTTTATAACCAAACTCTTTTAAAACCTTGATAAGCGTACTTACAAAAGTGGTTTTACCCGTACCTGCATAACCTTTCAAAATAAAAGTATCTCTAAAACGCTCTTCGTCCAGAATAAAATCATCCATTAATTTGAAGAGTTTCGCTTGTCCAAATGTTGGTGTAAAAGGAAACTTTTTAAGGAATCGTTCAGAGGGTTTTACATTTTCGTCTAATGCCATTTTCTAATATTTCATCAAGAATAGAAACACATCTATTCAAGTCTTATTCATCAAATTCTTATGCAAAATAAACCTTTAAATTTTAAAAACATTCAAGAATAGCTAAATCCCTCATGTTTGATTCATTATCTTTGCGGGCTAATTCTAAAATAGAGAAGAAATGACCGAAATAGATGCTAAAAGTACAGCCCAAAAACTATATGGCAATAGAATTAGGGTGCGGGCCTGCGGAATTTGCATCGAAAATGGTCGAGTGCTGATGATTGGACACCGTGCCATTTTGGGTGATACAACATTTTGGGCTCCGCCCGGAGGAGGTGTTGAATTAGGTGAAATGATAGAAGATGCCCTTCGAAGAGAGTTTCTCGAAGAAACTGGGCTTGAAGTAGAGGTAGGGAAAATGGTATTGATGAATGAGTTTGTTAACTTACCATTGCACGGCATAGAATTGTTTTTTTTAGTCAAGAAAATAGGGGGAGAACTGGTTTTAGGACAAGACCCCGAAATGAAATATGAAGAGCAACTGATTCAAAAAATTGAATGGATGTCGTTAGATGAAATAAAAAGTTTAAATTTGAGCGAAAAACATCAATTTTGGCAAAAATATGGAAGTTTTGACGAGATAATTGTGTAAATTCGTTTGAGCATTTGATTTCAATAGAAGCAGTGGGTTTGGCTATCAAAGTGCTGATTATTAGTTGAGTATCGATTGTATACTGAATCTAAAACCCCAACTTGCTCAAGGATACTTTTGCTAAACACCTAAATTGATATAATTCATTGGAGAATCTTACTTTAAATATAACCCCAAGTTTTGAGATAAAAGACGACCGCTTCGATACCAATCAGATAGCCGATTGTCATTTATTGATTGAGGTGAGCCGTGACCGTTTTCGTTTTACGGTATATAATTCCATTTATGATTTAGTCATGTGGTTGGAAGATTACCATGTTTTTTCATTATTAAACGAAAACCAATTACTCAAAACGCTAAAAAATGTTTATCAAAACCATCAGTTTTTAGCAGCTAATTATTGGAAAACCATTCGTTTATCAGTAAATGCTAATCATTTTACGCTCATTCCTGAAGAGTATTATGAGAGTAATGAAGCCGCCAAGTATCTTAATTTTGCTGCTGGGAGAAACATTTCTGAAAAAGAACAAATTATTGATTTTCGATTTAGCCGATTTGGAGCCGTTTGTATTTTTGGTATCGAAAAAGAAACAATTACTTGGTTCAAGGAAATGTATCCCGCTCGTAAAATCGACCCTATACCAGTAATCGGCACCCTAATTGAGGGAATTGTTGAAGATAAAAATAATCAAGGATTACACATTTATTTCGAAGATTATTACATCACAATAATTTATTTTAAGGATTCAAAATTACATTTTTGTAATCGCTTTCATTTCCGAACTTCCCAAGATATGGTTTATCATGTCTTATTTGTGATGAATGAATTAGGCCTGCAAACAGATACTCCAGTGATTTTTTATGGAGAAATTACTTCGTTTTCTGATAGATATATTCAACTTGGACAATCATTAAGTAATATTAAGTTTGCACTAAATCCTTCAAAAATTCGTTTTAGTCAATATTTCAGTGATTTGCCTGAGCACCGATATTACTCACTTTTTAGTTCGTATTATCTATATTAATCAAACGATTATTGTGAGATTTAGTCAAAAATAACGCTTAACAAAGCTACAAATAACATGAAAAAAGTTGCCCTTTTCCCTGGTTCTTTTGACCCCTTTACCAAAGGGCATGCCGATATCGTGATGCGTGGACTCAAACTTTTTGATGAAGTAATTATTGGAATCGGTACAAACTCGGCAAAAAAACGCTATTTCCCGCTTGAAATGATGACTGATAAAATTCGGGAAACATTTCAAGATACCAACAAAGTGAAAATTATTGCTTATGATGACCTAACGGCTAATGCGGTTGTTACGTATGGGGCGAATTTTTTATTGAGAGGTTTAAGAAATACAACCGACTTTGAATATGAAAATACCATTTCACAAGTCAATAGGCATTTAGTGGATGGTTTAGAAACAGTTTTTCTCATTACTTCGCCTGAGTTAGCTCCGATTAGCTCAACCATTGTTCGTGAATTGCATAAATATGGTGCAAAAGTAAATGAGTTCTTGCCGTATGATTTAGATTAAGTATAATAATGAATTAAAATAATGAAAAAACTCCTTTTTTTAGCTACTTTATTGTTTGTTTTTAGCTGTAAAAAAACAGAGACTCCTACCGAACCTAATAAAGTTTTATCGGGTAACTTTTGGAAACTCGACCGATTTGCTGATACCGAAGGTAAAACCTTAAGCCAAAATCAATTAAATTCTCAAGCTCAAGCTTTGTTTGCTCTTGATTATGAATTTCGTGATGATAACGTAACTCGTGCTAAAGACCGCATTACTAAGCAAATCTTAAATGCTGGTACTTGGTATCTCATTCAAGATAACCAAGTATTAGATATTGATATTTTAGGCTTTAAAGGTCAGTTTAAAATTATTGTGCTTTCAAAAGATAAAATGGTCCTTCAGGCCGAAAACAATAAAATGATAAGTGCAGGGCAGTTTGTAAATATGGAATTTGTGCCTGCATTCTAATACATATATCTATCATTGAATCTTCCGAAATTTTGTGAAGATTCAATGAATTTAATTTTTCCCCTTCTTCCAAGTGAATTTCCTTTCCGAACCAATTATTACTCAAGCATCGGTATTACTTACTGATAGCCGTTTGGTATCTCAACCCGAACACAGTGTTTTTTTTGCCATTAAGGGTGAACATCATGATGGACATGCTTTTGTAGCAGAGCTTTATAACAAAGGTGTAAGAGAATTTGTGGTTGAGAAAAAAGCCATGTCAGAGGCCTTTGTGGCCGAACTATCTACTTTGACTGATGCTAAAATTTATTTAGTAGAAAATGCTATTCGTGCCCTGCAAAACTTGGTAGCAAAACACCGCCAAAAATTTGATATTCCTGTAATTGGAGTGACGGGTAGCAATGGAAAAACAATTGTAAAAGAATGGCTAAGTGTATTATTGGCCAAAGATTATAATTTAGTTAAAAGTCCGCGTAGTTATAATTCTCAGATAGGTGTTCCACTATCGGTTTGGGAATTAAACGAAAATCACAATTTAGGTATTTTTGAGGCTGGCATTTCAAAATCTGGCGAAATGGAGTTTCTCGAACCGGTTATTCGTCCAACCATTGGCATTTTTACAAATATTGGTTCGGCACACGATGAAGGTTTTCGAAGTAGAAAGCAAAAAGCTACCGAAAAACTTCGCTTATTTCAGAGATGCCAGGTATTGATTTATTGTAAGGACTATGAAGATATTGATGATGAAATCAGAATTTTATTAAAAGCGGTAAATCCCAAAATTAAATTAATTGATTGGTCAAGAAAGGCAGGAAGTAAAACTTTTGTGAATGTAACGAAATTTGCAACATACTGTACTTTACAAATTCTTTGGAATGGTCAAATCCATGATTTTAAGATTCCATTAGCTGATGATGCTTCGATTGAAAATGCTACTCATTGTATTTTCTTGATGCTTCATTTGGAGATTCCAAATGGTGATATTCAATCAAGATTAGATTGGTTAAAACCTGTAGCTATGCGTTTGGAATTAAAGCAAGGTATCAATGATTGTTATTTAATTGATGATTCTTATAATAATGATTATGCAGGTCTTGCAGTGGCATTGAATTTTATGATTCAACAGCACACAAAACGAGATAAGGTGCTGATAATCAGTGATGTTCTGCAGTCAGGTTTAGAAGAAAACGAATTGTATGAGAGTATTGCAGAATTAGTAAGAGGAAAAAAAATAGATAAAGTAATAGGAATAGGGGAGGTAATTTACAGAAATCAAAAGGCATTTTACACGCCGAACCTTGAAGATAAAAAAACGGTATTCTATCAATCTACCCAAGAATTTCTTGAAAAATATCCAATCAACCAGCTTCAAAGTTCATTGATATTGGTCAAAGGAGCAAGAAAGTTTGAATTTGAAAAAATTATCAATCGCCTTACACTGAAGGTACACGGTACTGTCTTTGAGGTAAACCTTGATGCCCTCACTAATAATCTCAATTTTTACCGAAATAAAATAGGGCTGGGTACTAAAATTATGGTAATGGTAAAAGCATTTGCCTATGGCAGTGGAAGTGCTGAGGTAGCAAGCTTACTCGAATACCACAAAGTTGATTATTTAGGCGTAGCTTATACCGATGAAGGCGTGGTTTTGCGTCAAAATGGCATTAAATTGCCAATTATGGTATTAAACCCTCAACCAGAATCATTTGCCAAGTTGGTTGAATATAACTTAGAACCCGAGATTTATAGCTTCAAGCTTTTTGAGCAATTCTTGAATTTTACCAATCGTTTTACTAATAAAATTTTTAAAATTCATCTCAAAATCGACACGGGAATGCACCGTTTGGGTTTTGTGGAGCAAGATATTATTTCGGTTATTGACTTACTCAATCAAAATCCTACTATTCAAGTGGCCTCGATATTTAGCCATTTAGTAGGAGCAGACGAAAGCGAGCATAATGCTTTCTCGAAACTACAGATTGAGAAATTCGAGCAAATGTCGCAACAAATTTTAGCTGCAATACCGAGACAAAAACCGCTTAGACATATCTGTAATTCAGCTGGAATTATCCGTTTCCCAGAAGCCAAATTTGATATGGTTCGCCTTGGTATTGGCCTCTATGGAGTGGAAGTTACGGGAGTAGAACAAAATGCATTACAGACCGTTGGGACGCTCAAGACCGTAATTTCTCAGATTAAACACTTGCAAGCAGGCACAACGGTTGGATATAGCCGAAAAGGGGTATTAGAAAGAGAGTCGAAAATTGCAACGATTGCTATTGGTTATGCCGATGGTTTCGACCGTGGTTTTAGTAAAGGCGTTGGCAAAGTATTGGTTAATGGCGTAGCGTGCCCTGTCGTTGGAAATGTCTGTATGGATATGACCATGATTGATGTAACCGATGTAGAGTGTGAGGAAGGTGATGAAGTAATAATTTTTGGGAAAGACCTTTCAATTACAGAATTAGCCCAAACGATTGATACAATTCCGTATGAAATTCTTACGGGCGTAAGTGAACGAGTAAAAAGGGTTTTCTTTAAAGAATAATTCAAGGCTTCTAATTTAATTATTGGAACTCATAAGATACTTTAGTAGTATTTGGGGTTGGCTATTCTGAAACATCAGAATGGCCAAA
The DNA here is from genome assembly GCF_001649495.1 of Emticicia sp. MM. Lineage (NCBI taxonomy): Bacteria > Pseudomonadati > Bacteroidota > Cytophagia > Cytophagales > Leadbetterellaceae > Emticicia > Emticicia sp. MM. The sequence continues at coordinate 26,177 of NZ_LXHX01000014.1, forward strand.
TATGTTTGTTTTAGAAGAATTAGAAAAAAGCTATTTTTGTAATTCTTTAAATGTAATATGATGAAACCTTCGGCCGATACAAAATCTCGAATTCTTGAAAAATCAATCGAATTATTCAATCGTTTTGGTTTTGTGAGTATTCGTTTGCAGCACATTGCTGATGAAGTAGGCATCAGTGTCGGTAATTTAGCCTATCATTTTAAAAATAAAGATGCAATCTTTGAGGCTATCTATGAAGAAATCGAAGAAAACCAGAAGATTTTACTTGCAGATTTGAAGATTGTTCCTCTCTTTATCAATATTGATAAACATATTCGAGATACTTACGCAATTCAGCAAAAATTTAGCTTCTTCTATTCTGATACCTTTGAAATCCTACGAAACTTTCCACTAATCAAGAAAAAATACCGAGAATACACTCGTTGGTATATTCAGCAAATCGAAAACATGATTTCCTTCAATGTAGCACGTGGTACTTTTACGGTTGAATCGCACGAAAAACTACACCTCCAATTGGCTGAGCAATATTGGATGACCATGGAATTTTGGTTGTATCAGCGTAGAATCAGAACTTTCGAAGAAATCAATATTGAAGATTATGTATTAGCACTTTGGGCTTTATTGCTACCTCATTTCACCCACATAGGAAATCTTGAGTACAAACAAATGCACTACAATGAAAATTTTAATTGGTTATGATTTATATTAGAAAATAATTTCTAATTTTGATTAAAAATCAATTAAATACACCTTTAATGACTTCATCGACCTGTAAAATAGATGAGCGTATGTACAATAGTTTGTTAGAACTATTGAATGATACCTATTTTATTGATACAAAGGGTAATATACAAGATTTTCAGTTTTACCACGATGACCATTGGCTTTCTGATAGTGCAGTAATTGATAATTTGATCTATAAGCGTGGAGAATGGAATATTGAGTTACTCTTCGCCCTACACACAAATCCGTTGAAGTTTATCAAACGCCAAATCATGTCTTACTCATGCCCCAAAAAAGCAACGCTTTCGGCGAGTTTGATGCGAAGAATGGCTGCCAAAGACCAAAGGGGGACTTTGGAGGTAAAAGTTGAGAATTTTAATATTTGTACGAATTAGTAGATAGTTGATTCAAATTTTAGTTATAATCTATTATTTGTAGAAAGGTAAGAAGAGATGTATAAAACAAAAGAAAGAATAGTTAATGCTTCAATAAAGCTATTTAATGACCACGGAATAGCGAGTGTGCGTTTGCAGCAAATTGCTGACGAAATAGGAATCAGTGTGGGAAATTTAGCGTATCATTTCAAAAATAAAGAAGCCATTATTCATTCTGTATACGAAAAGCTCTTCGAAGATTTTCAACAAATTTTAGGCTCTTATCTTAAAACGCCCTCTCTTTTAGATTTTGATTCACAAATAAGTCATTACTTTGATTTCTTCAAAAATTATCAGTTTTATATTAGTGATTTATTCGCTTCCGAACATCCTTTACCCGAAGTAAGAGAACAATGGCAAGAGTTTATGAATAAAATGATTTTTCAGATTCGTAAACGTCTTGATTTTCATGCTCGAAGGGGTGACCTCAGTCCGCAACCTGAAAATACCTACGATATTTTGGCCGAAGCTATTTGGATGACACTCGTATTTTGGATACCCCAACAACAAATGCGAAATAAGCCAATTTCTGAAGCCCGATTTAAAGGAGCAGTTTGGAATAATATCCGTCCTTATCTCACTGAGAAAGGAACCTCCGAATTTGCCAGTCAAATACTCCCAATTTTTATTTGAAGTATGATGTAAATCATATTTTCTATTCCTAATTAGTCTCACCTTTGATAAAAGGTAATCATAGACGATTTTCTCCAATGTTTTTGTTTGAAGGGCTGTGGAAATCAAGATTGTTTACTGCTCAATTTCTTCGTTTAATTTAGAATAATTATAATTAGAAAATAATTTCTAAAAAATATTAGAAAAATTTTTCTAATTAAATTTATTATTTTACATTTGAACATTAAATAATACAATTTCAACTCTTTTTTAAACCTGTCCTATGGCAAATGTTCTATGGTTACAAGGTGGGGCATGTAGTGGAAACACCATGTCGTTCCTCAATGCCGAAGAGCCAACAGTCGTTGATTTAGTGACTGACTTTGGCATAAACATTCTTTGGCACCCTTCTGTTGGCTTGGAAATTGGGCACCAAGTCACACATCTTCTCGAAGATATAATCAATGGTAAAGTTCAGTGCGATATTTTTGTCTATGAAGGCAGTATTATCGAAGGACCAAATGGTACAGGTACAATGAACTACTTCTGCGACCGCCCAATGAAAGATTGGGTAAAAGAACTCGCTGCTGTGGCAGGTTATGTAGTCGCAATCGGTGATTGTGCTACTTGGGGAGGTATCCCTGCGGTTGCCCCAAACCCGAGTGAATCTACGGGTATGCAATTTTTAAAGAAAGAAAAAGGCGGTTTTTTGGGTGCTAACTATAAATCTAAAGGTGGTTTACCTGTAATTAATATACCAGGTTGTCCTGCTCACCCTGACTGGGTAACACAGATTTTAGTGGCTATTTCAACAGGCCGTATTGGTGATATAAAGATTGATGAATTCCATCGTCCGAGTACATTTTTTACTGATTTTGTACAAACCGGCTGTACGAATGTGGTAAACTTTGCCAACAAAGTAGATGGAGGATTCGGTAAAAGAGGTAATGGTTGTTTGTTTTATGAGGTGGGCTGCCGTGGACCGATGACCAGAGCGAGTTGTAACCGTATTTTGTGGAATCGCACATCGAGTAAAACACGTGCGAATCACCCTTGTTTGGGTTGTACTGAACCTGGTTTTCCACACCATGATTTACAAAAAGGCAGTGTATTCAAAACCCTTAAATATCTTGGGTATTTTCCGCAAGATGTACCAGCTGGAAATTCTAAGCTTGGTTATTATTTAAGAGCTGGTTTTGAAAAGACAATGCACGCTACTGAAGTAGCTTTCGGTGTAACAAAGTCGCATAGCGAAAGCTCAATCTAATTAGAAAACTAGGTTTGCTAATTACCCAATCATCATTTCAAAAATCAACCGTTAAAATGGCTATCTCGAAAGAATTAAATATATCACCTGTAGGTCGTGTAGAAGGCGACCTCGACGTAAAAGTGTATATGGAAGACGGCGTGGTGACCCGTGCTCATACACAAGCTGCCATGTTTCGTGGTTTCGAACAAATCATGGCAGGTAAAGACCCTCAATCAGGCTTAATCGTAACCCCACGTATTTGTGGAATTTGTGGGGGCTCGCACCTCTATTGTGCCTCATCGGCCTTAGATACTGTGTGGGAAACCACACTTACGCCTAATGCACTTTTACTCCGTGCTTTGGGGCAAGCTACCGAAACAATTCAGAGTATTCCTCGTTGGTTCTATGCAATTTTTGCAACCGACATGGCTAATAAAAAATTTGCTAATAAACCACTTTATTCAGAAGTAGTGAAGCGTTGGGCCGCTTATGTGGGTACTTCATTTCAGAAAGGCATTACTGCCAGTGCATTGCCAGTGCAAGTATATGCTTTATTCGGTGGACAATGGCCTCATTCAAGCTATATGGTTCCGGGTGGCGTCATGTGTGCACCAACCTTGAAGGATATTACTCGTGCCCATGCTATTATGAATCAATTCCGTAAAGATTGGCTCGAAAGTATTTTCTTGGGTTGTTCGATAGAGCGTTATCGTCAAATCAAAACTTGGGATGATTTATTGGCTTGGGTAGAAGAAAATGAAAGTCAGAAAAACTCAGATTTAGGTTTATTTATAAGAGCAGGTTTGGAGTTTGGCTTACATAAATTTGGTCAAGGTGTAGGTAAATTTATTGCTTATGGCACTTATATTCATAAAGACCTATGGAATAAACCTAAAATTGAAACTCGTCAAAATGCTGTAATAAGTTCAGGTGGATTTTTCGATGGAAAAGAATTTCACGACTTCAATCACCTGGATGTAATGGAACACGTAAGCCACGCTTGGTATAAAGATGTGGATGCTGCTCACCCTTGGAATGAACCTTTGCCAACACCAATGCCATCTCAAAATTTGGCCAATTCAGATTTCAATGGCAAGTATAGTTGGGCCAAAGCACCTCGTTATGCTGGTCATGCTGCCGAAGCAGGTCCACTTTCACGTGTGTTGATGAATGCAAATCCTAAAAATGCAAGTCATCAGATTCAAGACCCATTATTCTTAGACATCATTCAAAAATTAGGTCCAAATGTATTCACTCGTACATTAGCACGCTTGCATGAAGCAGCACGCTTGTATGATTACATTGATGAGTGGTTACGCCAAATTGACCTTAACGGTGAATTTTACATTAAACCAACTGAAAAAGATGGTAAAGGATTTGGTGCTACTGAAGCGGCACGTGGAGCTTTGGCTCACTGGATTGAGATTGAAAATGGAGTTATCAAAAACTATCAAGTAATGGCTCCTACAACTTGGAATGTTGGCCCGAACGATGATAGAGGTAACCCTGGTCCAATCGAAGCAGCTTTGGAAGGAACTGAAATTGAAGATCCACATGACCCTGTAGAAGTTGGCATGGTGGCTCGTTCGTTTGACTCATGTTTGGTTTGTACTGTACACGCCCATGATGCCAAAAATGGTAAAGAAATGGCACGTTTCAAACTATAAACTGAATAAACCTAAAGTACTACGCCCGTAAATTTAACTTTATTTACGGGCTTTTTTACAAAAGACTAGATTTTAAAAGTGTCCTAAAATAAGCATATCCAATGGTTTTAATTGACGAAAAAAAACCTATTAGTATAGAAGAAAAGGCTTCAATATTAGGCAAAACTGCCATAATGGGTTTTGGAAATCCCTGCCGAAGTGATGATGGTATTGCCATTTATGTTATCGACGAATTGAAGCAACTGGTGAGTGAGGATAATGATTCTTTTACTCTTTTCGACATGGGTACATCGGCTTTTGAGGTGCTGTTTCAATTGCAAGGCCATCATCGTATTATCATTGTTGATGCTGTAATCAATACAGGCGAACCAGCTGGAACAATTTATAAATTACCTGCAAGTGAAATCAACGCACAAATTCAAGATGACCCAATGGTATTCTTGCATAGCCTTAAATGGGATCAAGCTCTTTCTTATGCAAAGAAAATTCTACGAGAAGCCTACCCTGAAGATATTGAAGTTTATTTGATTGCAGTAAATAATACAAAGCTTGATATTCAGTTGAGTGAAGAGGTGAAACGTGCTGGTGATAAAGTTATAGAGCTTTTAAAAGATGATATTTTAGGAATAAGTAGAAAAAAATGATTCAACTGAAAAACGGCCATATATGGTTTGCGAAAGAACAGGTTGATTTACTTTTTGGAGATGAAGAAAAAGTAAATTTAGTGTATTATCCCGATCGACAAACCTTATTGATTGCAGCTCGTTCAAAGTTGTTTTTTGAAAAAATGCACAAAACTACTTGGGCTGTACTAAAACTTCGAAACTTGAATGGCGACAAGACGATATCTATTCAAGACCTAATCTTAGACAATGACCTAGATGAGACTGACAGAACCTTAACCTATGATTTAAAAAATACTGGAATTTTAAGCATCGAATTATAGATGTATATCGCAGATAGCATAAATTTCGAATACTCTGAAAACCAAAAAGGAGCAAGAAAAGACTTTGATATTTTCGAAGAAAACCTTTGGCTACATGATACAGAGATTCGCTATATAATAGATTTGAAAAATGGGAGATGGCACCTGACGATGCTTTTTATTTCGATTTATAACCCACTCAAATTACGCTGTCATTATCTCGATCACTACGATTCTCAGAAAAAAGCAGAACTATACGCACAAATATTTCAAAGAGGCATTAGAAAAGATGCCAGAGGAACCCTAAAACTTAACGAAAATGCTTACAATATTTGCTACAACTAACCTGTTTACTCATCTTCAAGAAGTAATCAATGCTGAGTATCGACTAAATGAAGTGGTAGTGCTTGATTTATTGGAAAACCTAAATAAAGTCACAACCAATTACCTAATAGTTGAGCAATCGGAGATAAAAATCCCGATTCATTGGGAAAATGATGTACCGCCTTTTCTGTTATCAAATCCAATCGTTTTCGATGAACAAAATCTGTTAGCAGTTATTTATTTTAAGCTTAATAATTTCGAGAAAGCCTATCATTTCGCCGAAAACAATGCTATTTTATTAAGTGATATTGATATTTGTAATTGTTTGCAACACGGCATTTCTATTGGACTTAACACCAATATCACTCCAATTGAATCCTATTCAAAATTTGATATATATCGCCATTGGCACAACCTAGCAGTGAAGGCTCATTATGGTGAAATTCTTAGTTTTGTAAGTGCTTATCAGATGAAGGATTTTTACCAAAAAGCCCTAGAGTTGGCTCCAAACGATGAGTATCGAGCATTTACAGCTAAACAATATGCCTCGTTTTTATTAGATACTGAAGAACTCGAAAATGCAGAAATTTTGCTTGAAGATTGTATCAGTAAAGCCATTTCTGATGATGCTAAATTCGAGTTAATGAATGTTCAGTATGGTGTTTGGCTTAAACAATTAGGTATTCCTTATGATGAAAATTTGTTGCAAAAAACAAAAAATACCCTTTGGGAAGTGCTCAAATATTACGAAAAGCAGCAAAACCATTTACAAGTAGCAATCATATTGATAGATGCGGCATACGTAGCTAATATTTCGGAAAGTTTTGCCGAAGCTTTGGGCTATATCAACCGTGCTATTGATATACTCCGAAACGAAGATATTCCCGAATTGTTGGCCAATGCCCAATACCGAAAAGGGGTATTGTTTTACACATGGGCTCAGGTCGGAAATATTCAATTTTATAAACCTGCCATGGAAGCTTATCAAGAAGCTCTCAAAATATTTACGTATGATAATGCACCCGATATTTTTGCTGAAATTCAGCACCATTTGGGGGTAATTTACTCCGAAATCCCTGATGAAGTGAAGAAAAAAAGTCTTTGGGCTGCTGTTTCGGTTAGTTCATTTCATCAAGCTCTCAATCATTTTACTAGAGAGACTCACCCTTTTGAGTATGCCATGATTTGCAATAGTTTTGCTAATGCACTTACAAAATATCCTCCTTCTGTTAAAGGTGATAATTTTGCAAAAGCATTAAACTATTACCGAAAATCACTCGAAATTCGTTCGGCAGAAGAATACCCTTACGAAAGAGCCTTAACGATTTTAAATTTCTTGGAAGCATGTTGGTTTGTCAATCACGAAGACGAACTTCAAGAGCAATTGCTATTCGATGAAATGACTGCCAAAGCTTATGAAATCTCTACTTTAACCAACGATACAAAATTGTTGTCAGAAGCTCAGCGTCATTTAGAAAAAATCCAAGAGCTAAGCAAACTATTAGCTTAAGATTTTGGTGTGTTTTCCTTGAAAATTAAGGCTTAAGTCAAGATTTAGAAAACATTTTCTAAAATGAAAAATCTACTATTTTTTCTCTGATTTTAAAGATATTTTTGGAGAAAGAATAGCAAAAGGCATGCACGAAATCTCATTAGTTCGAAACATTTTTAAGACCCTCGAAGAAGAATTCCCGAATGATATTCCAAAGATTCGTGGTATTTTTCTAAAGGCAGGCTTGCTTTCAAATGTTCAGCCAATTCTGATGCAAAATGCGTTTCAAGCAGTGCTCGAAGATCAGCCAAAGTACCAAAATACCAGTTTGCATGTAGAAGTGCTACCGATTTTGATTTATTGTGATTCATGCAATAAAACATGCGAAGTAGAACAGTATCGTTTTGTGTGTACTTGTGGTAAGCCGAGCCGAAATGTAGTGCAAGGCGAAGAACTCCTGATCAGTAGAGTAGAATTTGCTGAATAATTTATCATTCAATCTTTAAAATTTCCTGCTCGGAAACTATGAAACCAAAGTCAAATCAAGCTTCTGTTGGCTCAGTTCAATGCGATAATACTACGCTTAATTTACTCAAAGTCAATGATTTTGTGGCAAAAGCCATTCGTGAACGGTTGCCAAATATATTGGTTATTAATATTTGCTCCTCACCAGGAAGTGGAAAAACCACCCTCATGCAAGAAACGGGGAAACGTCTTCGTGACAAATTAAATTTAGCTGTTTTGGTAGGTGACCCAGAGACAGAACGTGATGCCATAAGGATGCGTGATGTGGGTATCAATGCCTTACAGATTGTTACTGGTGGGATGTGCCACATTGAAGCACAAATGATTTACCAAGCCCTCGACCATATTGACCTCACAGGTGTTGATTTATTATTCATCGAAAACGTAGGGAATTTGGTTTGTCCTGCTGCTTTTGACCTTGGAGAAGATTATCGAGTAACACTTCTAGCCGCAACCGAAGGTGACGATAAACCCAAAAAATACCCACGAATGTTTCTCACAAGTGAGCTAATGGTTGTTTCAAAGGCCGATTTATTACCTTATGTGCCATTTTCGGTGGAAGCTGTAACGAAAGATGCAAGAGATGTGAATCCTGATATTGAGGTAATTACGATTTCGAGTCTAAAAGGTGATGGAATGGATGAATGGTGTGAGTGGCTCATGAAAAAGGTAGAAGAAAAGAAAGGTGTCTTAGCATGAAATAATGGTATTTGAAATTCGCATAAAAGGGCAGGTACAAGGGGTTGGTTTTAGACCATTTATTTATCGTTTAGCAATCGAAAATAAAGTAAATGGTTGGGTAAATAATACCAATGAGGGCGTTTTAGTGGAAGTATCATTGCCTGTTAATCAGATTGAAAGTTTCTGTGAAAAGATTAAACAGGAAGCTCCAAAATTAGCGAAAATAACAAATATTTCTTTTGAAGAAATCGAGCGAAAACCAGTATTTGAAAAAGGTTTTCATATCATCAAAAGTGAAAGAAATACCAAAACAAATGTTTTACTAAGCCCTGATTTTGCTATTTGTCCAACTTGTAGAAAGGAAATTCATACCCAAAGCGACCGTCGATTTCTATATGCTTTTACAACTTGTACTTATTGCGGACCAAGGTATTCAATCACTCAGAAACTTCCATACGACCGCGAATTGACAAGCATGGAAGCTTTTTGTATGTGTGCAGATTGTCAGAAAGAGTACGATAATGTTGAGAATCGAAGATACTTTTCGCAGACAAATTCTTGCAAGAAATGTGGCGTTCAACTTTCATTTTTTAATAAGCACAGAGCATTGCTTACGAACGAATCTGATGAAGTATTAAAACTAAGTGTTGAAGCACTGAAGGAAGGTAAAATACTGGCAATTAAAGGTATTGGTGGCTATTTATTAATGTGTGATGCGAATAATGAACAAACAATTGCTATCCTTCGCCAAAGAAAACACCGACCCACCAAGCCATTTGCGGTGATGTATCCAAGCCTAAAATTGCTTGAAGAAGAAATTAGCTTAAAAGAGCAGGAGAAAGAGGCATTAGCCAATGAAACGGCCTCAATTGTGCTTTTAAATGCTCCAGATTCAACATTGGCAACTACTGGTTTATTGGGTGTTATGCTGCCATATACACCTTTGTTTGAACTCATTGCTCAAACGTTTGCCAAACCCATAATTGCCACCAGTGGAAATCTGAGTCATTCACCAATTGTTTATCAAGATGATAATGCTTTGGCAGAATTGTTGGAAATAGCCGATTGTATTATTCAAAATAATCGAGCAATCGTAGTGCCTCAAGATGATAGCGTACTGAGGTTTAGCCCAATTTATAATCAAAAAATTGTTCTGAGGCGTTCGAGGGGTTTAGCTCCAACATTTATACAGGCATCATTAGCTTTAAAAAATAATGTGTTGGCGATGGGAGCAATGTTGAAAAGTACATTTGCCATTACCCATGAAAATAATGTTTACATAAGCCAATATTTGGGTGATTTAACTGATTTTGATACACAAGAAAATTATAGACATACTCTCAAGCATTTATCGGAAGTAATCAGTTTTGAGCCATCTACCATCTTGATTGATAAACACAAAATGTATCCATCAAGTGAAATAGGAAGAGCAATGGCTCAAAAACAAAAACTCAATTTAGTTGAAATTCAACATCATCAAGCTCATTTTGCTGCTGTTTTGGCTGAAAATGATTTGTTTGGAAGCAAAGAACCAATTTTAGGAATTATCTGGGATGGAACAGGCTGGGGCGATGATGGACAAATTTGGGGTGGAGAGTTCTTTGAATATCAATATGATTTAGGTCTAGAACGAGTTGCTCATTTTGATTATTTTTCGAATTTGATGGGAGATAAAATGGCACGGGAACCACGTTTATCGGCCTTGGCAATTACGCATGAAGTGGAAGATGTCCAAGAATTTATCCGAAGAAAGTTTAGTGAAACAGAATGGAATCTTTACCAGAAGTTTCTTTCTCAAAATTCAAATATCAAAACTTCATCTGTTGGTCGAATATTAGATGGTTTGGCTTCTTTGTTAGGTATCCTCAATAAATCTACTTATGAAGGTGAAGCTGCTATGTATTTAGAGGCTAAAGCAAGGGAATTTTTTGATAAAAACTCAACTGAAATAACTTGTTATAATTTGGTGTGTAATGCTGAAAATAAGGTTAGTTTAAACCCAATGATTAAGCAAATTTTTGAAGATATTCAGAAAAATGTAAGTATAGAAAAAATAGCAGCTAAAATTCATTTTTCGTTGATAAAGCTTATTCAAGGAATAGCTAATCGTCTAAAAATCAAACGATTGGCGTTTTCGGGAGGAGTTTGGCAAAATGCAGTTTTGGTAGATTTAGCCTTTCAGCACCTTGATGATTTTGAACTCTTTTTTCATAAGCAGTTATCTCCCAATGATGAGTGCATTTCATTTGGACAACTAGCTTTTTATAGTTTTTTGAAAACACCTTAAAAAGTTTCAAAAAGTACAAGGTTAAACGCATTTAATTTGTCCCAATATGGATACTTATTTTATAGTGTCTAATGGAATGTCTTTTAACCAAATTAAGAGGTATTTAAAGCGTTCAACCTAAAAAAACACCCAAACTGAATTTATACGGTTTAGGTAAATCAAAATTATTCCCTTGTTCTTATAACCATTGAATTTATTCAATGAATCAAAAATATTAGGCTTTTAAATTTCTAAATTTAAACATAGAACTCACATGTGTTTGGCAATTCCGGGTAAAATAAAATCAATCGAATATCAATACGATGGTTTGGTCAGAATGGCAAAAGTAGTTTTCGGAGGTATTACCAAAGAGGCTTCACTCGAAATGGTTCCTGATGCCCAAGTAGGCGATTACGTGCTTGTACACGTAGGTGTGGCCATAAGTAAAGTGGATGAAGAAGAAGCACAAAAAACCTTTAAATATTTAGAGGAAATAGGTGAGATTGATGAGCTTGTAGAACATGCACAAATTGATAAAAACTCTATTGATGAAGGTATTAGTAAGTTTTTATAATGCATTTTAAATCATTTTGAACTTATTCCCAATTGGGCTTATGAAATTTTTATCCGAATTCCGAGACCCCGAGGTAGTAGAGCAATACATTGCCGAATTACACAAGATTACCACTCGCCCATGGACAATCATGGAAATTTGTGGTGGCCAAACACATAGTTTGGTGAAAAATGGTATTTTGAATATTCTACCAAAGCAAATCACGATGGTTCATGGACCAGGATGTCCAGTTTGTGTAACTCCCTTAACATTGATTGATAAAGCCTTGTACTTAGCAGAAGAGAAAAATGTAATTCTGTGTTCGTATGGCGATATGATTCGTGTACCTGGTTCAAAGAAAAGTTTGCTTGAAGCAAAGGCTAGCGGAGCAGATATTCGTATTATGTATTCTCCATTAGAAGCCGTTAAGATTGCTCAAGAAAATCCTTCAAGAGAAGTCGTATTCTTTGCAGTCGGTTTTGAAACTACAGCACCTGCCAATGCACTTTCTGTACTTCATGCACAACGATTAGGATTAAAAAACTATTCAATTTTAGCTTCACATGTCTTAGTACCTCCAGCTATGGAAGCAGTAATAAACGATGAAGAAGCAAAAATTGAAGCTTTTTTAGCAGCGGGTCATGTTTGTACGATTATGGGTATGAATGAATACGAACCGATTGTAGAAAAATATAAAATTCCGATGGTTGTAACGGGTTTTGAACCAGTAGATTTACTTCAAGGAATCTTAATGACTGTCAGACAACTTGAAAACGGCGAAGCAAAACTTGAAAATCAATACAGTAGAGTGGTAAAAGCTGAAGGAAATCTAGAAGCTCAGAAAGTAATAGCAAAAGTATTTAAAACCGATGACAGAGAGTGGCGAGGAATCGGAACTATTCCGAAAAGTGGTTGGGAAGTAAGCGATGAAATGGCTGAATTTGATGCCAATAAGAAGTTTTCGGTGAATATTCAGAAAGTCCCAGAATGTGCAGATTGTATTGCTGGACAAATTTTGAAAGGTATTAAAAAGCCTTTTGAGTGTAGCCAATTTGGTAAAGCTTGTACGCCGCTCAATCCATTAGGAGCTCCGATGGTTTCTTCAGAAGGTGCTTGTGCAGCATATTATCATTACTCTGAAGCTACTGAAGAAGTGTTAGCTTAAAAGATTTTAAAATTTCAGTTCAAAATTCAATGCATACTTCAATACTTAGCCTTTCTTGCCCCATGCCACAACTCGATTTTGAGGTAATTACCTTAGGTCATGGAAGTGGAGGCGTATTAACTAATAAATTACTCGAATCAGGGGTTTTTGATTTACTGAAAAACCCGATTTTAGATGAGCATCACGATGGTGCAATTTTTCAATTAGAAGGTAAATTGGCCTTTTCGACCGATAGTTATGTTATTTCCCCTGTTTTCTTTCCAGGTGGAAATATTGGTGAATTGGCTATCAATGGTACTGTGAATGATTTGGCCATGTGTGGAGCTATCCCCAAATATCTCTCGCTAAGTTTTATCCTTGAAGAAGGGCTTACCATGCAGGAGTTTTGGGAGATATTACTGTCTATCAAATTTGCAGCCGAAAAAGCGGGTGTTTACATTGTTACGGGCGATACTAAAGTTGTAGAAAGAGGAAAGGGCGATAAAATCTTTATCAATACTGCGGGTGTTGGACAAATTCATCCTAAGGCTGAAATTTCATCCCGAAAAGTACAAGCGGGCGATAAAATCATTGTCAGTGGAAACATTGCTACACACGGAATCGCCATCATGTCGGTACGTGAAGGTTTAGAATTCGAAACTAGCATCGAAAGTGATACCGCCAATCTTAATCATATTGTTAAAGAACTTTTAGATACATTTGGTTCGGATATTCACTTATTCCGTGACCCAACACGGGGTGGTGTTGCCACGGTTCTGAATGAAATTGCACGAGATACTAAGTTGGGTATCAATATTATACAGAAAAATATTCCAGTCATAGAAGAGGTTTATGGTGCTTGCGAATTGCTTGGCCTTGACCCACTATATGTAGCGAATGAAGGTGTTTTTATGGCCGTAGTATCAGCCGATGTGGCAAATGATTTTCTAGCAAAGCTAAAAACTTTAGAGAATGGATTGGATGCGGCTATTATCGGAGAAGTGGTTGAAGAACACCCTAAACAAGTAGTATTGCAGAGTAAAATTGGTGGAAAACGAGTTATAAATATGCTCGTTGGTGAACAATTACCTCGAATTTGCTAAGCCAGTTTTTAGTTTAATAATACTTTCAAATGAATATTAGTCTTTCCAAAATACCGCCCTCACTTGGTAGTGGTCTATCGGCAACAGCAATTGATAAACCAGCATTAGTGGGTTCTTATCAGATATTCAAAGGAAATGAGCATAACCCTTTATTAGCACCAAGAGGCGTTTGGAAATACCAAAATTATTTGATGGTTTCTGATACTGGGCAGAATCGAGTATTCATTTGGAATCAAATTCCTTCAGATACTTATGCAAATCCAGATATTGTGTTGGGGCAAATTGAGCAATCCGACACTGGTAGAAATGCAGGAAGTACCGTCAGTGCCAGTACGCTTCAATATCCTTCAGGCATTTGGACAGATGGCACTAAACTCATCATTGCCGATGCTTGGAATCATCGGGTTTTAATATGGCATTCTTTTCCAACGAAAAATGGTCAAGCCGCTGATGTGGTCATTGGACAACCTAATTTCGAGCAAAACGAACCCAATATCAGAGGTATTGGTTCAACTCCCTCTGCACAAAGCCTAAATTGGCCCTATGGTGTTTTCTCTGATGGCACGCATCTATGGATTTGTGATACGGGAAATCGAAGAATTTTATTTTATAATTCTATTCCAACCGAAAATTTTGCCGCAGCCAGTAAAGTAATTGGTAAGCCAAGTTTTACGGAGCGTGACTATGAAAATTATGAACCCATTTGGCCGTATTCCTTACGAGTTAGTTCTAATGGTGTTTTGGCAATAACCGATACGCAATTTTATCGAACACTTATTTGGCATCATTGGAAAGATGCTTTTACAAAAACGGCTGATGTAATTATTGGTCAGCCCGACTTTGATTCTAATGGAATGAATCAGTTTAGTCTCGCTCCTAAACAAGATTCCATGAGTTGGACTTATGATTCGTTTTTTTATAAAAATGGCATTTTTGTAGCCGATACTGGCAATAGTAGGCTTTTGTGGTTTGAAAATATTCCGAGTAGCAACGCTCCTGAGGCCGATAATTTATTAGGGCATTATGATTTCAATACTGGAAGTGAAAATACTCAAACACGTTTTGGAACCGATACACAACTCTATTGGCCTTTTTCGATTTGCGTTGATGGAGAAAAATTAGTTTTGGCCGATACAGGAAATCATCGACTCATTATTTATGATATCTTATAATGTATTATGGAAAATGTTATTGCATTAGTTGGGGCGGCAATCATTGGTTTTTCTCACTCGTTTGAGGCCGACCATCTGGTGGCAGTGAGCAGCATTGTTACACGTAGAGATAATACTTTGGCGGCAATTAAAGATGGTATTTTTTGGGGTTTGGGGCATACGTCAACTATTCTGATTGTAGCGGCAATTTATCTGATTGGTAAATTTATCTTAAATGAAAACGATTTTAAGTATTTTGAAGCAGGTGTAGGTATAATGTTAATTGGTTTAGGGTTTGTTCGCTTTTATCGTATTTTCCAAGAACGTTCGCACGGGCATATACATGCTAATGAGCCTACATTTGGTTTAGCTTATGGCGTAGGTTTGGTTCATGGTTTAGCAGGAAGCGGGGGTTTATTAATTTCGGTACTCACACAAATCAAAGACCATGTATTAGCATTTGCTTATATTACCTTGTTTGGCCTTGGCTCGGTTGTAGGTATGATGCTTGCTGCTGGAATTTTTAGCCTTCCATTTTCATCAAAAATCCTAAATAATCGTTGGCTTTCATTTGGTTTAGGCTTGGTTTCTGCCTCGCTTTGTGTTGGTTTAGGAATAAGCATTGTTTATAAAAACATTTTTCAATAACATAGATCTGTATAAACTTTATGTCAAACTCACCCATTTATAATGAGTCCGAATTTGTAGCTTATGCACTGAATCAGATGAATATAAAGATTCTTAGACAAGAGGGAAAATACTTTGATTTAGAAGGTGGTTTTTCGGTTGAAGTGGAAGGCAAAGATCTTTATAGATTATCGGTAGAAGATTGGGTAATTTCACCATTTGAAGATATTGGTAAAATGTGCGAGTTTATTAAGAAAAACCTCGAAATCTCACAGCAAAATGAATAAACTTGAAGTTTCGGTGATTGCTTTAGCCGAAAGTGAATCCAAAAAAGGGTATTATGTTTTGATATTAGAAGAACAAAAATCAAAAAAACGGATTCCGATTATTGTAGGTAATCAGGAAGCACAGGCCATTGCTATTCACTTAGAAAGACTTCAACCTGCTCGACCTTTAACGCATGATTTATTCAAAAATGTAATTGACCAATTGAAGGCAAAGCTTCGTGAAGTGAATATCCATCAGCTCGAAAATGAAATATTTTACTCAAATATTATCCTGCAATCAGTTGATGGTGAAGTGTTTGATATAGATTCTCGCACATCCGATGCCATTGCTTTAGCTGTGCGTTTTTCTTGCCCGATTTATGTTAGTCAATCTGTTTTAGAAAGTGCAGGCTATGAAATTGATGATAAAGGCAAAGAAAAGAAGGGTTCTTATGCAGAATATACCTTAGCAGAATTAGAGGAGTTATTAGAAAAGATTCTAAAAAAAGAAGATTACGAAAGTGCGGCTCGGGTAAGAGATGCCATTGAAAGAAGAAAAAGGTGAAGACTCAATCAAAACCCTACTATTCAAGTGGCTTCGATATTTAGTCATTTAGTAGGGGCAGACGAAAGTGAGTATAATGCCTTTTTTAAACTGCAGATTGAGAAATTCGAGCAAATATTACAACAAATTTTAGCTGCTAAATCGAGACAAAAACCGCTTAGACATATCTGTAATACAGCTGGAATTATCCGTTCCCCAGAAGCCCAATTTGATATGATTCGCTTAGGTATTGTATTGGACTTAGTGGCGTGGAAGTAACAGGAAGTAGAACAAAATAAAATGCTTTGCAAACGGTTGGAACGCTGAAGACCGTGATTTCTCAAATCAAATATTTAGAGGCTGGCACAACCGTTGGATATATTCGAAAGGGTGTATTGGAACGATATTCGAAAATTACCACGATTGCTATTGGTTCTGCCGATGGTTTTGACCGTGGTTGTAGCAAAGGTGTTGGGAAAGTTTTGGTTAATGGAGTGGCTTGTCCTGTCGTAGGTAATGTTTGTATCGATATCACCATGATTGATGTAACCGACGTAGAGTGTGAGGAAGCTGATGAAGTAATAATTTTTGGGAAAAGACTTTTCAATTACAGAATTAGCCAAAACGAATGATACAATTCCGTATGAAATTTTTACGGGAGTAAGTGAACGAGTAAAACGAGTATTTTATAAAGAATAATATAGGAGTTAAGTAATTAACTCTCCTATATTACCTCTCATCAAAGATGGTTGGTGGCAATACATTTTTAATAGAAACAAAGTCGTAGTTGAAAACACTCTTTTCCCATAGTTTACTCAGCTTGAGATACAATATTTTTAATTACATTGTCTAACTCTTGGGCACTGGTAGTGATTGAATCAAATAGATATCTTTTTTCTGCTTCATCTATTTGATCAATTTGCAGCAACTCAACAATCGTCATGAGCCTACACAAAGGAGCTCTTATGATATGTGATTGATGCCAGGCAATATCTTTTAGCTTATTGTTTTGTAGTATTATGGTATTATTTTTATTGTTAAGTTCTGTGATATCTTGAATAATAAATATAATGTTATCTTGCTTTTTACTTTTAAAAAACTCCGAACTCAAGAGTATTTCTATTTTATCATTTTCTTTTGAAATACCAGTAAAACGTTCATTGTTGCATATGAAATTTTCGATATTCATTGAAAAATTGTCTATGTTTATTACATCCTGACTTTCAAATTCAATATCTTCAATAATATCTGTAAGATATAATTCTAAAAACGCTTTAGAATCATATTTGAATAATTTCATGGCGTAAAAGTTTGCGTATGAAATTTTTAAACTTTTATCGGAAATAAGAATGCCAATTGGTGCCGAATTGGCTATTTTTCTAAATCGCTCTTCACTTTCGATTAGTGATTGTTCTAGCTTTTTCTTTTCAGTAATATCCTTTGCGAAAATAGAAACACCATAAAGTTTGAGTTCTTGATTATAAACAGGATTAAACTTTGTTTGATACCATACTTCCTGGCCTGAGGCTGTAAGGTAAGGAATTTCTACTAATGAGCTTTCACCTCTAGCTGCTTTGGGGTAATATTCATAAAATAGATTGGCTTTGTCGGGCATAAAATTTCGAAAATCCATGCCTATGATAGCATTGACATCTGTATTATTTAGGGTTGTTTGGAAGGCTATCTGATTCATGGTGATAATCTTATAGTCCAAATCAAGTAAAGTAATAGATTCATCAGTATTATCTAATATGGCTTTTATATTTTCACTCATATTAGATATTTTTTTCTCTGCTATTTTTTCATTTGTTATATTCTTGGCACTTAAAGTCACACCAATTAATTCGTCTTCGTCGTAAACGGGTGAAGTTTTGTATTCAAACCAATAAGAGGTATTTTCATGTTGGGTTAGGTTTTGAATGGTAAATGGAATTCCATTTATTGCAGATTCAAAAGCATCTAAATAAATTTTTCGGTTTGCTTCAATAACAAAGTTAGGATAATATAAATCGCCAACTTGTATTTCCCTTTTGTGGTATTCAAACAACACTTCTTTAATAGACTTATTAAATGCCATTACTTCATGATTTTTGCCTATTAAGACAATGTTGTCGGGGCTATTATCCAAAATTGCTTTGAAATACTTTTGTAACATTTTTAGGTTTTATTAAAAGATTGTGTCCAACGTTTAATTGACTTTCTAAGGTAGCGTTCATTAGCTATGTCGTTGATTAGCATTCCTATCTATAAACATGGATAAGAAGCCCATCAACTTTTTTTAGCCAAGTTGATGCTCCTTAGAAATTTTGTTTCGATTATCTTCTCGGTAGCAAATTGTCAGTTAACCAGAAATAATTATCTGATTTGAAAAAACTTAAAATGGTTCTTATGCATATACGCTTCTAGCAAAAAGCTTTCCGTGATTTGTCTAGCTTTCATTCCTGCTTTTGTATTGATACTCAAACTAACGTATTGTTTGGTCTATTTCTAGTTATGTGTCTAAGGTTAATCGAACAACATGTTTTGCTAGTTCTTTTAAATAGAATTTGAAGTAGTAGTTAGTTTGTATGAACCATTTGATTTTTACTAAATTTCTTTGAGTTGTACTTTATGTGTTTAAATTTTGAGCTATTGAAGTCAAAATGAGGTCTATTAAGTTTTAAATGGCTATTATTTAAAGTGACTCAAAGCTATTTTTAGATTAATCCAATTTTCAATGGAAAGTTAAAGCAAATTTCTTGAATGACAAAAGAAAACATAATGATAGTTTTCGTGCGATTAATCATTGATGCTTTTTGTATTATTTCCTTCAAAAAATATATGCTTAAGAAACTTAGAAATGTTGCTCTAAGTGGTAATAGCTTGATTATTATTAGGCAAATCGAGAAAAGATAGTTTATTAGTAAAGTTCTGTATTAAGCCTAACAAGATAGGAGGTAAAAGAAGATTATTGAAGTTTTGTTTGTATAAAAGTAACGAACAAGAGAGCAAATAGTAATTCATTGCCGTCTAGGCGACCCCTTCTGCTTTAACTGACGGCAATGAATAGTTTTTCTAACTAAATTTGTGATAACTCATATTAGCCTAGAGTTTTTCTAAAGCATCTAAAACCTCTTTTTCGGTAGATGGTTTAAGTTCTATTTCAATGGTTTGTAGGTCCTCAATTTTTATATCTTTGAAAAAGGAAAACACCTCTTCTTTGGTTGTTTGGGCGATGGCTACAATCTTCACATCTTCACCAATAGGAACATTTAATGACTTGCCATTAAAGACTTGAATAACTGAGTTGATATTAGGCAGTACCATAAAAATGGCAACATTTTCTAATGGTACTTTGGTTGATACAAACGAAACAGTTGTTTGTGGTCTGGGGTCATTAGCAAATTTATCACAGTTTATCCAGCCAAATCTTTTCGGGAAAATTTCATACGAACCTTTACCAGCCAATATGCTAACACGCCCTTCTTGTTGGTTAGGATTGTTTGCCGTATCTGGTGGTGCCTGTTGCCAAGTGAATCTATCATTTCTTCCATATCCTTCATAAAATAACGACATCTCTTTATCGACTACGGCCGCAGGAATGGAGATATTTGGAGGATATAAACTTACCTGCAGTGGGGTACCGTTTTTAGATACACTAAGATAAATAGCACCACCCGTACTCAATAATCGTCCGTATGATTCGGTAGGTTTTCGATGTAAAATCATGTCTTTAAGGCTATAAAGCTCAATAATTTCAATATCAAATGGATATTTAACTTCTGAACCTTGCGGACTTACAAGATTCCATTCATAGAGCCATATTTTAGTGCCCTTGGGAGTTGTAATTGGCAAGTCTTCCACACTCTTAACAGTGTATTTCTGTGATCCACTTGCCAGTTTATTTAAAATGGGTAAATCATATTCTCCTTCAAAAACTTTATCTTTAAATGGGTCAACGGCCTCTTCGGCCGGAATCAAGCGGTCAGTAGAGCAGGCATGGATGCTCGCCACAAGTACTGTACTGAGCAATAATTTGAATAAATGCTTAATTTTCATCTCTTTTAGTGAATTATCGGATAACTGGACAATTGTTTCTTTTCTTATCTTTAATAAATCCCGGATAAATTAATAGCCCTATTTCGCCGTTTGATTCATTCCAAAGAGCATTATATTTTACTTCCGCAAAAAAACGCATGGTATGAGAGCCAAAAGAGGTGCCAAGGCCAACCATAGGTAGAATATTTTGCTTATCAGCTTTACTATTAGCACTGCTGATATAGTTAAACCATTGGTTATAATCAGCTCCAACGCTTAAATATAAATTAGGCTTTTGTGGCTGAACTTGACTTCTTCTATAACTAACTTTGTTTACTGAGGAAATTAGCACTAAGTGGGCATTAACGCCTGCATAAATTTCGTGAATTTCATTGAATTGTGGTGCATACTTTACTGAAGGCACCAAGAGTAGCTTATCATTTACAGGTATCTGCGAACGAAGACCCACGCCAACAGTTTTTAGAGGAAAATTATACATGAACGAGGCCCCAAATGATACTTTATCTTGAGCAATGGTGGAAAATGAGAAACAAAGTAATAGTAAGGTAATTGTGTAAAGTTTTATCACGGGCTACAAGTAGTTTGGTTTTAATAGAAACAGCTTTACAAATATATGGTTTTCTTCATATTTAACTTCGCGGGGCTTTTGTTTATTCTTGAAAAAATTGGAAATATAGGTATTTTTACCTATAAAATTTATCTATTTTATTGCTCGGTATTTATTTGAGCTATAATTTTGAATTGTTTCTGCAAGAAACAAAAAATAAATATTATTCGAAAAATGAAAAATATACTAAACGCCTTAGTGGTGTTATCGACGTTGTCGGTAACTACCACCAGCTTTGCACAGTCGAGTGCTCCAAATTCGGCTAACTACAAACAGCAAAACCAGCTTTTGGGTAGAAAAAATACCTCTAATGCTCCAGCAAAAGTCCAGTTGAATAATGCTTATTCAACGAACCCGCATGCCAATAATCGAAATTATAAAGCAAAAACCAAAAACAATCAAAAGTCAAATATTGTGGTGGCTGTTAATAATGATGATATCCAACGAAATTATAAGCAGAAAAACTTACTAACCAACAAAGGCAGAGAAGTCAATCGAAAAACAAAGCATAAATTAGATTCTACACAAGTTATAGGGGAATAAGAAACGTGTCAATTTTCGACTGTTTTGAGATTGAAAATTGCGGTGCTGAAGCCTAATTTGATAGAAATGAGTTCCTTAGGAAACGACCTATCGCTGCTAAATAGATAGCTCCTAAGGAACTCAAAATCTTTAAAAATACTATTTTAATTGCTTGCTGAAATCCTTACAAAGTTTTTTTTGCAGTAATTTCACTGAAAACTTCCTCTGAAAGCTTTTTGTCTAAACCATAAATATCTTTCCTGAAATTGAGTTGACCGTTGCTGCTTACCCAAGTTGTGAAATAAACAATATAAACAGGTAAGGCTGGTTTGAGCTTAATGAAGTTTTCTTCATCTTTTTCCAATATTTCATCAACTTTTTCACTACTCCAATTTGGGTTGTTTCTAAGCAAATACAAGGCTAATTTTCGAGGTTCTGAAAGGCGAATACAACCGTGGCTGAATGCTCGTGCGGATTCATTAAATAAACCTTTCGAGGGGGTATCATGCAGATAAATGCTATAACTATTTGGAAATAAAAACTTTATTTTGCCTAAAGAATTCTTATTACCAGGCCTCTGGCGGAAGTTATAAGGTGGAATGCTGTTGGCATATTTAGTCCAGTCGACAGTTGAAGGGTCGATGACTTTATTTCCCGATAGGACTTCCATATCATTCTTTGAAAGATACGAAATGCCATTTTGAAGCTTTGGCATGATTTCGTTTTGAATGATACTCGTTGGCACATTCCAATAAGGATTTAGAACAACCATTGATAAATCGCCTCTAAAAATACTGGTTTTCGTTGCGGCTTTCCCTACTACTACCGACATATCCCATGATAATTTTTTGTTTTCGAATATGTGAAGTTTAAACTCTGGAATATTTACCATTAAATAATTATTTTCTAATTCAACGGGGGCCCAGCGAAGTCGTTCCATATTAATCATCATTTGCTTGATTCTGGCTTCAATCGGTATATTGAGTTCGGATAAAGTTGCCGCATTTATTTTTCCTGTTTCTTTCAAACCCATCCGTTGCTGAAAACGCTTGATGGCAACACTTAAAGAATCGCTAAACACTGAAGAAGTATCTCTTTGTTTTAAATCGCCAGTTAAGACTAAATAATCATTCAGACTTTGCACTAAAGAATCTCTATCTCCTGTATTTAATGGTTTTTGCGTTGTTATTATTTTCGGGAAACCACCTTTTTTCTGAATCTCTCTGTACTGACGTAACTTCTCTTTTAAGGCGATATAGTATTGATTAACAGGCTCTTGTACTCTATTGGTTTGTTTCGCTGACACCAGAGAATCTAATAGTATTTGGTAGTTTTTCTTTTTTCGAGGAATAAACCACTCAAGGTCAATAGGGTCTTTGGTTGTGCCCGTATAGGCTTTATCGGCAAATTTGAAAAATGTACTGGTGAGCAATAATTCTAAATTATGCATGGGGTCTTTTTGCTTCAAAAAGCTTTTACTGTCACTTTCAGCTTCAGCTAATAAACTATCGAGTGTATGGTTTTTTAGTGAATTATCTTGAAAGTCATCGCTAAAATTTTGTAGTTGTACGTAGAAATCGGGAGCTGCATGAGTGAGTCCATCTTTATTAATCCAAGCAAATTGAAAGTTTCTACGCTTATAAAACTCTAAAACTTCATTCTTGATAGAATCGCTAGCTTCAAATGTTTTGAAAAAATCAGCTATTTCAAGGCTATCAACGGTTAAATGAGTAAAGTTTTCTGCCGAATAAACGCTTTCATCGGCTAAAATAACCTTCTTTTTTTGCTTATTTTTACAACTCGAAATCGAGCCAACTATTGAGATTAAAGTAAAAAATGTGATGAGTTTTAAGAAAATTTTAGTTTTTCTAACTCCTAATATATAACAAACTTCCATTGGCAAGAACAGGTAAAACCTGTGGAATTAGGTCGTTTGGTAGAGCTGGACAACCATGACTTCGGCCGAGTCTGCCAAACTGATTGATAAATGATTTGCTTACATAGGCAGCTCCATGAATAATTATCTCTCGACGACGAGCATTATCGTTTAATCCTTTTTGTAAACCTTCCAGCAGGAGAGCATCACCATGTTTTGGACTTTTTATTGGGCTTCCAACCAAATAAAATCCTAAACTACTTTGGTGTGAGTTCATTTTATTTGAAAACGAGTGTGCTATATTTTCGCCAGACTTTTGTCCATGAGCTACCAAAGATGAAATTAACAATTTTTTCTTCGAAATATCAATCACAAAAAATCGTTCCACGTCTGAGGGTAGAGAAAAATCCACAATAGTAATGATGGGTTTGGCAGGATGAAACTTCGAAAGCCCTTTAATTGATTCTCTAAAGGCCTCATATTTTACGATTCCAGCCAATTTACATTCGTCATATAATTGATGAATGGCATCGGTTTCGTGGTAAACTTTAGAAGGATTGGTGGTAGCTTCTTGAGGACTTACTGTATAAAAATTAAGAAAAAAATATAGAAATTGAAGACTTGATAACATGATAAAAAATAGAAAATCAGGTGAGATTTAGACCTTATTTATATTAACAAAATTCTGATAAAAAATATTGCAAGAAATAAGATTTTTCTAAGAATTGATTATTATGAAATTTTAAAATACTGACCGAAATCATAATAGAATGTATGCCAAATTTATAGTTTTGATAAAAATTTTGTAGAATCATGAAAAGAATAGGCTTTGTAATATTTTTAGTTATTGGATTAGGAGCTTGTAGCAGAAAATTACATATTGAGCGAGAACCCAATATTGCCATTGAAAAATATCGAAATTATACTTGGAATAAACTCGAAGCTACCAAGGCATCACATCCTTTATATAGTTCAGAAGAACTAAACGAAACCATTATCCGAAAAGTAGATAAGATTTTGGCTCAAAAAGGTTTTCGTAGAAATATTGCCACACCCGATTTTTTTGTAGATTTTCATATTTATGTCGAAGAACAAAAGTTTCAAAATTTGGTTTGCGGGGCTGGTTTTTACCGTGGTGAAAGATATTTACCCGATTTAAGTCAAAGAACATATTGTGAAAGTCCAGAAATTGTAAATTATGATAACGGGACGCTGATTATTGATATTGTAGATGCTCAAACAGGACAATTAGTGTGGCGTGGAGCAGCTGAAGAAATCATTGATAATCCTGCTTATGCAGCTACTGTTTTCGAGAAAAAAGTAAAACGTATTCTGAGAAAATTCCCTTCAAGTAAAGGAGAAACCAAAGCAAAAAAGCAAGATGTTGAAAAAGTGATTTCGGTGAATTGAAGATTTATAGTTTTTGGTTAGAAAGAAATATTCAAATCGCAAATTTTCAAAGATTTAAGTATTAAAAATATACAAAATTGGGTAATATATTCAAAATTAGTTGTTGAGCGAAGGCTAAGCCCAAATTTGGGCATTTTGACTTCGCTCAACAACCAAAACTTTAAGGTTAAATCCTTTTGGTCGTTTATATAGGAAAATCAATACTTACATCCGCCAAAATGGTAAACCCGCCATTGCTTGAATAAGCGTAAATAGGACATAGACAAAGTAAACAACAGAGAATCCCCAAACAGCATTCGTAGCCGATGTTTCTTTTAGCTTCTGCGAAATGTAAAAACCAAAGATTGGAATAATTTGCAAAGCATGGATACCCATAAAATGAGCCACGCGTAAATCGCCAACAAGCGTACTCCAATTGATAAAAGGTAGCCCTTTGCCTCCATCATTTGCTCCAACAGTATGGGTGTTGGCTGCACTAATGTAGCCGCCCCAAAAACTAAAAATTACGAATAGAATAAGTCCAATTTGAATGCTTAAAACTTTAGGTTTATCTATCGAATATTTTTTTTGACGTATAAAAACAATGCTAATTCTAAGTGTTTGTATGGTTAGTATAACTATAAAAATACCCATTAAAGCATATAATACGATACCATAAATACCTGAACGATTGAAGTGTGATAATTCTCCACGTAATGCCTGAGAAACAATAGCAAACTGTTCAAACCCCATAGCTACGACGGCTAACCAAGAATACTTTCTCACTTTTTTTTGGTCATTCACATAATACAACAGAAAGGCCATCGTCCAACTGTAAATCCAGATACTTAAGGCAAATTTTAGCGGTTTTATCATTGAGTTTATTCCCAAAATAACTTCTTCATTGAAAAATGAATAAGCTAGTAATAAGCCCGCTAGGAGAAGATTTATGGTTCCTAAATGCCCTAAAATCTTGTTTCTTCTATATATATCATTAATCAACTGCATTTTTCCTGATGGTTTTGATGATGATGAAAATTAGGTAGCCCATTGGTCCAAACATAAAAGTAAAAGGTAGGGCGATGAAGGCCAGCCAATGGGGCATTTGTAGCCTTCGAATTTCTCTAACAATGTATGCACCCACAAATAAATCAAAAGCCAAATAATGGAGCCAACCTGCGGCAAGTGCATTGTCTTTTTCGAACAAAGCACGTACATTCTGTAGGGTACTAAAGCTATCAAATTTAAAATCACCAATATCACTGAGCAGTAAGTAAGCATAAACAATAGCAAACAGTACAAGTAATCCGTTGAGAATAAAAGGTTGAGTATATTTCCATTTGGGAGCGAAAAAAAGCAGTAGCCAACCTAGTAGTACTATCGAGTTACCAAGCTGAAAAATAGTTGAAGCATTCATAAATTAATCGATTAGATTGATGAAAAAGGTGTTATTTTGATTATTGAATACTATTTTACATTCAGCAAAATTGGGAGCTGAAAATTTAGGTTTAATATTCTGACTAAAACCAAATGGTTCTTTCGGATATCCAACTAAATTGGTATCTAACTTTTTATTACCATTGGAATCTTGATAAATAGCCAAGGCATATTCACCAACTGGAATATCATTCCATGTGAGTAGCACTTCACCAGTTTTGCTGGGTTTTACCTCTTTGCCAAATTCAAATTTGTTTTGGTCAGGAAAGCTATTTTCTTTTTTGTAAAAAGCAATTCTTAGTGTAGCTAAACTTTTAATATTAGATACTTTTAGTGAAAATTGTGGTGTTTGGGCGTGTGTAATATTCATACACAGCAAAAAGCATAAAGGAAGCAAAAGAATAGATTTCATAATTCTGAATATTTTTTGTTTGATGAGGCAAAATTCTGAAATCATATAAGCATTTACTTGTCACATTTGTTACAAAATTATTTAGATATTAGCATTTTTCTGATTCTACTTAAAGATTGACGCTCAATACCTAAATATGAGGAAAGGTAAGTAAGTGAAATTCGATTGAATAAATTGGGATTACGTTTGACAAAATTAAGGTAACGTTCTTCCGCATTTTCGAATAAGAAACTTTCAATGCGAGTTTGTTGTAAGACTAAAACCTCTTCGGTAACTAATCTTCCGTAACGCTCGATACTTTTATATTTTTTATATCCTTCCTGCATGGTTGTGTATGGCAAATTAACAACAATGCTTGGTTCGATGCATTTAAAATAATATTTGCTTGGTTTTTGGCGAATAAATGCCCCATAATCAGTGGCATATTCATTTTCTTTGATAAAACCAACGGTGATTTCATCTCCTTTTTCGTCAATGTAATATGACCTAATAAGGCCTTCAATGACATAACCGATTGATTTTTGAATTTGACCTGCTTTTAAGTAATAATGTTTGGCTTTAATTTCAGAAATACTCAAATGTTCTTCGATAAAGCTTAGTTCTTCATCATTAATTTCCTTACAAATTTGTTGGTATGATTCGAGATATAACTTGATGGGAGTTTCCAAATATTTAATACTTAAAAGGTGAAAATTTTATAAAATTTACGAAGGTTCGGTTTATAAATATTGTATAAATATCTTATAGTCAATAATTTA